>JBMZNW010000015.1:0-15966 GCA_049619915.1 Gammaproteobacteria bacterium | reverse complement strand
CTTGTACAAAAAGGAAGCGGAAAGACTGGAATACACTCTGCGTCGGGATAATTTTTCTGTTTGTTCAGATAACGAATTTACATCAAAAATTGATATTGCTCACAAAGAAGTGCTGGAAGAAAATTGGTTTAGTTTTGAATTGATGTCTATTGAGCAATATAAAACAGCATTATCAACTAATAATAAAGAAGCAGAGCTTATTTTTTACCAGTAAGTAGAGAAGCGAGTCTTTCAGTAGTCTGTCGTAAACGCGCCGTCAGTATTTTCGATAATATCCATAATAATTTATTGCCAATCTCGTTATGCTGTTTGACGATATCCTCAAAATCTTCTCGTGTAATTAACAATACTGTTGAATCTTCAGAAGCAATGGCGGATGCGGAAAATGGCTCGCCATCTATAATACCCATTTCACCTATTGATTCACCTGATTGAACTTCAGCTATTTTTAGTTGTTCGTCGTTTGGTAAACCTTTAAATATATTAATAGTGCCATTAGTGATGATGCATAAACAATTGCTATTATCGCCTTCGTGCAATACCGTGCATCCTGTATCAGCGGAATAAGCCCTAAACCATTTTGCAAGCACATCAATTTCTCCATCACTAAAACTTTCAAAGAAACTGGAGCCTTTTATAATTTTAAAAGATGCATCTCTAAATGATTTACCATCATCAAGTAATTTTAATTCTTTCATTTTTAATTATTTTTCTTAATTTAATTGGATTATTAGATACTACCTTCTGAAGGTCTTGAATGATTAAGGTCCGGCGCATTTGGAAATGATGATTTACCAATTCTCGAAATAACTTCCCAGCATGGCCCCGGAAATTTATGTAATGATTCCATTACCGCTTTAAATGAAGCAATAAAATAATCAACATCAGACTTATCAATTGTTAATGGAGGAATGAGTTTAATAACATCAACATTATGACCTGCAACCTGAGTCAAAACACCATGATCCTGTAATAAAGGGATAGTGATGGCCTGAGGAAATAGACTTTTGTTTAATTTATGAGCCAGAGCCCAGGCCGCCTTAAGTTTTAATGATTTTGGCGAACCAAATTCAATACCCACCATAAGCCCACGCCAACGTATGTCTTTAATAAATTCATAAGAATTTTTTAGTTCGGTCAACTGCTCGCCAAGTTGATTACCCATCTCGGTCGCATTCTGCATAAGATTATGCTCTTTCATGTAATCCAGCGTTGCCAAGCCGGCAGCCATAGCTAGATTACCTTGGCCAAATGTTGAGGAATGTACTACTGAACGATCCATTGACGAAAATACTTTGTTATAAATCCATTTGCGCGTAAGCACTGCGCCTACAGGAATAAAGCCACCGGAAAGTGATTTTGATAAAATAACGATATCCGGATCTATATCACCTTCTTCATGTTCCAGGGCTAAAAACTTACCTGTACGTCCCATACCGCATTGAATTTCATCTGCGATAAATAGCGTTCTGTGTTTATGACATAATTCTTGCGCTTGTTTTAAGTAGCCTGATGGTGGAATGTTAACGCCTTTTCCTTGAATCGGTTCTACTATGAATGCCGCGATATCATTTCGAGACAATGCTTTTTCTAGCGCTTCTATATCTCCAAAGGGAACTTGAACACAATCAGGTAGAAGTTTGCCAAAACCTCCTCGAAAGGTTTCATCGCCATTAAGTGAAAGCGAACCATTACTGAGTCCATGAAATGCTTTTTTTGCATGAATGATGCCGGAACGTTTTGTCGCACAACGGGCAAATTTAATCGCTGTTTCTACGCCTTCGGTTCCTGAATTGGTGAAATAAACAAAATCCAGTTCATTTGGCATCCGTTGTTTTAGTTCTTTTGCCAACAAGCCAGACAATAATGGGGCATCTAATTGCACCAGACTCGGATAATCCGCTTCCATAAAATCAATTAATGTTTTACGGATTTCAGGATTATTGCGGCCAACATTAAAGACACCGTAGCCAGCCAACATATCGAGATAGCGCCGACCATTCATGTCCCATAAATATTGACCTTCGGCGCGGGTATAGCATTTATCAAATCCAATCGTGCTCAAGGTTTTGGCAAAACGCGGATTAACATGTTTTTCATGTAAATCGTAATTTTCACCCCTGGCACTGGCGAGTAATTGTTTGATATCTAGAGCCACTGATTTCTAGTCCATTAAGCTGTCTATATGCGGTATAGAATAATCTGAGTATTCTATTCTTGCTAGTATTTGTTAGTGAATTTTACTGATTTTTTAGAATATTACCCACAGCGGATGCCATTTTTGTTAAATTCATCATCTGCATAACTTCTATTCATAAGAGTGACAAAAATTAATGCAAAATTGGTATAACTTACCTGTTTATTACGATGTTTCGTTTTCGCATGAAATGTCAGAAGAGCTGGCTTTTTTGAAAGCTGTCTTTAAATTTTATTGCAAATCTTCAAGTCCAAAAATACTGGAGCCAGCCTGCGGCACCGGAAGATTAATCATACCGTTAACTAAAGCAGGGTTTGTCTGTAGCGGTTTTGACTTAAATGAACATGCACTCGATTATTTGAACAAAAAACTAAACAGACAAAAACTAAAAGCGCATATTTTTCATGCAGACATGACCAGTTTTCAGGTTAGAGCAAAATATTATGATGGCGCATTCTGTACCGTTGATACATTCCGACATTTACTAACAGATGAGCAGGCTGAGCAACACTTAAAGAATATTGCCAAAGCAATGAAGAAAAATGGAATATATGTGCTCGGTTTACATTTAATTCCTGAAAGGGGCAGGGTGAGAAATAGTGTTATACGTTGGACAAATCGAAGAGGCGCGCTGACGGTTAAAACAAGTATGACAATGATTGCAACAGATAAACGAAAAAGAACCGAAACATTAAAAGTCGTGCTCAAACCAGAGACTAAAAATAAGAAAGATAAATATACTTCAGTTTATCAATTACGAACCTATACGTTAAAACAACTAATGAAACTGCTGGAAAAAACATCCGTGTTTTCCATAGAAAATGTTTATGATGAGTACTATGACCTAGATAGACCAATAAGTCTTAATTCAACATCGCAATACGCTGTATTGATATTACGTAAGCTTTAAACAGAAGCTTTATTATTTGTTGAACTCGGACAAGCTTTGAAAAGAAAACATATAATCATCACCGGACAATGGTATATGACATGCTGCACACTCAAGTTTATTCTCTTTAGGCGAGCCATCCGTGTTGTAGATGGCAAAGCCCCAGTTTCCGGCACGGTCTTTGGCGCTAAAGCTGCTATCCCAATCGGATTTTTTCTCCATTACAGCGACAGCTGCAAATTTTCCTTGTTCGAATAGCCCTGAATCGTTAGTTATCTTATTACCGTCAGCATCCAGTTTTGCTTTGTGAATTTCCATAATGATTTTTGAGCCAGCAGCAAGTTTTCCATCTTTAATAGAATTTATGGCTATTTCGTTTGCATACATTACTGCAAGCTGTTTGCCGTTTACCCGATTGCGAGTGTCATATTGAATAAATTCTGTTTTATAAGCTTCGGGAAAGCTAACGTGCTCTGGGTTGCCGCCTGCATAAACTAACAAGCTGGCTGATAATGCGATAAAAGTGAAAATAATCTTTTTCATTGTGACCCTCCAAATTAGGCTTATAAACATGATTTAGTGTTAAAATAGTTTTAAAAATATGTTAACAGTATAGTAGAGAGAAAGTACGTGGGCAAGTATTTAGTGTACGAAATAATTAAATCGGCTTTAATATGGCAGAAATGTGAGAGAAAAAATGGGGCCTAAACTAGACGAACAGCTTTGTTACGCGTTGTATTCAACATCACGAGCGATAACTCAGGCATATAAAGCATTGCTTGAGCCGCTTGGATTAACTTATCCGCAGTACGTTGTCATGATGGCTTTATGGGATAAAGAAGCGATAAAAATAAGCGAGGTGGCTGATGCAACCGGCCTTAGTAATGCTACATTGAGTCCATTGTTAAAACGACTCGAAGCAAATGGTTATATTGAACGCAGATTTGTCGAAGAAGATGAGCGTCAGAAATCAATATTATTAACTAAATCAGGCAAAGCATTAGGAAAAAAAGCGAAAAAAGCAAGTGAACTTGCTTTATGTGCAACCGGTCTGAATGAAAAAGAAGTGACTAAACTGATGGCTCTTTGCGTCTCAATTAAAACGAATTTAGACAGCAAGTAACTTTAGAAGAATCATAATTTAAAAATAAAAGTTAGGTGTGGATATATCTCTTACTGAGATAGTTTTAATTAATAAAAACATAAGTTATGAAAGATAAAATTAAGAACGGCACCATTCAGGATCTGGATGGTAAAGAATGTATTTTTTTTGATGGTTACTGGGTGCGTTATTATCACTCCGATGTAGAGAGTCTTGCTAATAAAAAGCAAATGATTGATCTACTGACACGCAGAGTTTTTCATAATGTCGAACCGGGTATTAATACACCGGGACATCGCGTTGAAGAGATTAGAGATATCTATAATAAAGAGAGCTGTGCTGCAAAGAAAAGAGTTAAAGGCGCTATGCTTGCCGGTTCACTGCTAAACCGTGGCAGAGACATCCTAAAATCGATTGTTGAGTTGGAAGAGGCCGGAATTAAAATTGAGACTAACAATGAGTTGCTTGAAGAATGCGGCAAGTGCTTTATAGAAGCGTTGGAGCTTGGCAAAAACATTAAATTAATTCATGGTGATAATAACGTTAATGATGTGAATGAGCTTTGGGGTGAACCTTTTAGAGTCTTCTCTTTACCTATTGAAGAGTATTATCAAAGCCGATATATCAAGATTGCTCAAACTATGGCTGAAATAGATCAGGTAAGCGATAAGCTTATTAGTTTGATTGAGTTACTTCCGTTATTCATTGATGTGAAAGATAAGGTATTGGAGCTCAGTACGGCTTCGAAACTGGCCTGTGAAACCTTACGCAATGATTCTGTTATTTTTGAAGTTTGGCCACGCTATGTTATTGCCAAAGAAGCAATCGAAGAATTTACGCTAGATCTTTCTTCAGAGAAAGACGCTACTATGCGTGCAAAATACAAGGAAGCTTATGAATTGATAAAGGAAGGCGGATCTTTAATGACGATATTATCATCACTAAGAGTGCCTATTCCGGTAAGCGTGAAAAACTATATTAAAAAATGTGATGACTATATTAAGTCTTAAGCTTTTTTAATTTATACCAGGTAATAAGCGCAAAGATTGGAGCACCGACTGAGGCGCCTATTAGAAAAGGATAATGCCAGCCTAGCCAGACAACCGGCGCAAATAAATAAAGTACATCATCAAAATCAAAACCAGCAAAACCCGGGTATGCTTTTTCTCCTGTGTCTTTTTGCGCTTGATCGATAATTTCTGCCAGTATTTCTGCTGCAACAACGCCGGCAAAAGCACTAATACCCATAACAATGGTCCAATACCCGAGCGCGCTTTCTCTTAAACCGATACCAATACCGACAAAAAATAATGCGGTGACAGAAACATCACAGAAATAGTCTAGCTTATGTCCCCATTCACTGGTCTTGCCACTGACACGCGCTAATTCGCCATCAGCACGATCCAAAAACGCAGAGAATAACCATAAAAAACCGCCGTATAAATTCCATTCATCAGTGCCAACAGCAAATGCAGCACAGGCAGCTAAACCACTTATTAAACGTATGATAGTAAGGTGGTTTGGTGTAATAGGCGTATCAACGAGTGGCAGAATACAAACACGCGCTATTTTATGTGTCCAGGAATCGCCGACCATGAAGTGAGAACTTATTAAGAATTAAAACCGGAAAGCTGAATATCAAACTTTTCTATCGCACGTTTTATACGCGCATGAGTTAATGCTTTGAACTCTGCTTCAAATTCATAATCATTTGCAGCCGGATCAATATCATCCCAACGTTCTGTTGCTGGATGCAAATAAATTTCTGTTATACCTTCTTCAATGTGAGGCAAAATACGAATCAGCGTATCGATGTTCATGTGACCGCTGTCATACAGACCATAAATTGTATCGTTACAATTGATATTACGAATAGCACATTGTTTTTTCATGCTTGAAATAAAAGGTTTAAACGATAACCATTGAGCATAACGTTTAAGCTTATCTTTTTTGCTATCGATAACAGAATCAAGCGGCGGTTCATTCGGTATACGCATAGCCGTTAAACCGTATTCACTACCAATAGTCAGAATCAAACTGAATACAGTAGGGTGTAAATGCATATGGTTATGTGCATTAACATGGTCCAGTGTTAAACCTGTCGCTTTAAAGGCTTCAAACTGCGCGCGTATTTCTTTTTCAAGCTGAAACTTTGCTTCGGCATTGAAAAACATTTTTATTCCGCTTGAAACCTGTGACGATGAAAACTCACCATCACTATTTACTAAAGCAGAAATATCAGATGCAGGCAGTGTTGATTTACCGTTGCTAAGCACAATATGCAGCCCAACCTTTAAATCAGGAAGTGCTTTTGCTATCTCGACCGCTTCGGTTGCTGCAGGCGCAGATACCATCAAGCTTGTGCTTGTCAGTATGCCTTTTTCATGGGCCTCTTTGACAGCTTTATTAACCGGAGAAGAAAGGCCAAAATCATCTGCGGTAACAATTAACTTTTTCAGGCCGTGCTCTCCCGTCCAAATAGGAATTTGAAGAACTCGACGCCTTCTCGTGCACGGCGTTTCATTACTTCCCAATCACGACACATTTCATAAAAAAGTATCACCATCTTCCCTGGGCGGAAATAGAAACGTTTGTAAAAGTTATCCACTGCTTCAAAAATTTCTTCGCTTGGTAAATGCGGGTAATTCAAGACAGAATGTTGAACACCGTCATCGCCTACCAAGGTTTCATCATCAATTAACCAACCGTTTTCTGTTGCTTGTTTGTATAACAAAGTACCAGGGTAGGCCGCAGGTAATGAAACTTGAATGGTTTGTGGGTTTAATTCCTGTGCATACTTGATTGATTCTTCAATCGTCTCTTTCGTTTCACCAGGTAAGCCAACAATGAATGTACCGTGAATAACAATACCCAATTTATGGCAATCTTTGGTAAATTGTCGGGCTATGTCAGTACGAATACCTTTCTTGATGTTAACCAGGATTTGCTGATTACCTGATTCATAACCTACCAGTAACAAGCGTAGACCATTGTCTTTCATGATCTTCAATGTTTCGTAAGGGACATTTGCTTTTGCATTACATGACCAAGTTATACCTAATTTACCAATTTCTTTCGCCAATGCTTCAACGTAAGGAATATTGTCCGTTAAAGTGTCATCGTCAAAAAAGAATTCTTTAATTTCAGGAAAGTTATCACGCGCATAAGTTAATTCTTTAATTACATTTTCAACTGACTTATGACGATAGTTATGACCAGAAATCGTTTGTGGCCATAAACAGAAAGAGCAACGTGATTTACAACCACGACCAGTATAGAACGACATGTATGGGTGCAACATGTAACCATTATAATAATCTGTCGTTACTAGGTTTTCCTTATAAATAGGCGTGACAGGTGGCAAGCTATCCATATCTTCAATTAAAGCACGCGGCTTATTATGAACAGGTTTGCCATCTTTCTTATAAACAATACCGTCAACTTCAGGAAGTGGTTTGCCTTCAGCAATTTCTTTAATAGTAAAATCAAATTCATTGCCAGCAACAAAATCAACTGCATCAGATGCTGTCACAGTTTGATCCGGATTGACCGCAACGTGTGCGCCACAAAACCCAATAATTAAATTTGGATTTTTTTCTTTATACGCTTCGGCAATTTTTACATCATTAGCAAATGAAGGTGTACTGGTATACATAACCAGAAATTCATAGTCATTTGCTAACGGTAAAATTTCTTCCAGACTAATACCGCGCGCAGGCGCATCGATTAAACGACTACCTTCAACAAGCGCAGCAAGCTGTGCCAACCATGTTGGATACCAGAATGATTTTACTTCGCGTGTACATTGATAGCGTGAACCTGCAGCACCATCAAAACCGTGAAACGAGGGTGGGTTTAGGAATAATGTTTTTAACATTGCTTAAAAATACTCCGAATTAATAATCTTGTGTTGTAGCCAGTTCAGGAATCATTTCTTCCTCATCTACAGTATTTTGTTCTGTGTGAATCAAACCAGCTTGATCGACATTAAATGAATTATTACGCCATTGAATTGAGTTGCCGGTAAAACTAAGCACACGTATACAAAAGCTTAATAGATCACGTAATGGTATTAGTAATATAGAACCAGGCTGATTAGAACCGGATATTTTTGCCGTTCTATAATGTAAAAATAGTCGTGCAACCAGGACGACAAGGACAGGCAATAAAGCCCATTCAATCAGACCTGTGTTCAGATAAATTGTCAGTGCGGCGATTAAGCTAATAACCAATGTGTCAGTTAAAAAGGTAAACGCATAACCAATAGGCTCAACTCTTCTTAGAGTTCTTGCCCAACGTAATTCATGTGACACTAAATCTTTTAGTGACGCTTCTTCAACAATATTTTCAACAATGAAATGCGATAAGTGCACTTTATAACCCAAGTCTGTAACAAGCTTACCTAGCATATAATCATCAGCGAGATAATTTGATAAGGCTTTAAAGCCGCCTATTTTATCGAGCAGAGCGCGACGGACTATCATTGTTGCACCTAGGCAATATTTAGTCGGTTCGATTATTTTTGAAATCAATACAGAAGGTAAGAACCATGAATTAATAAACATGGCATTTAATGAAGAAGCCAATTTACCTACTGCGGTGCCAGCATAGAGGCAGGTGACTGCACCGACTTCTGAATCTGAAAATGCAGGCATAACATTTGAAAGATAATCACTTGGTACACGCATATCACTGTCTGCAACAAGCACGTAATCATACTTGGCATCTGGATACATATTTATAAGGTTAGATACCTTGTGGTTTGTACCGTGAATTTTTGCATTAACAATGTAGCTGATATCTATTTTTTTAAATTCTTTGATGACTTTTTTGATCAAAGGAAGAGCAGGATCTTTTTCATCATGTACACCAAAAATCATTTGGTATTGAGGATAATCTTGTCGACAAAAACTACGCAGATTATCCAACATTTCAGGATCTAAGCCATAGACAGGTTTTAGAACAGTCACTGCTGGCTTAAAGTTGCTTACTGAAATCTTTTTACGTTTGTGGTTAAACAATTCGAGCGCAATGAGTGCGAAACCCAGATAACCGAGCGAGCACAAACTCAAGAAAATGATAAAAATATTAAAAAACTCAAATTGCATGGTTTAACCGTTTTTTATATCTAAATTTCAGCAGAGATTATTTTTTAAAAAAGTTATTATTTAACAATAACTTACATATGTTAATTATAGTTCTTTTTGGACTAACAAAACAAGAGCAATAATTTCACTGTAGTGGCCTTAAATGTAAGCGCGAAGCATATTGATTTTGTTGCAGTAAAGCAAATTTTTACAGATTTATTACAGAAGAATAAATACTTGGTTTATGCGGCTTTTTTCTCGGATTTTTTCAGTAAATATTTGGCTTCAATATTGTGCCAGTAGACTAATCCCGGTAAGTCTACGCTCAGTTCCCTGATACGCGTTGCCAGTGAGATGGTTAATGCGACTTCCGGTGTTAAACCAATTAATGCACCTAACATCACGTAACCGCCTTCCTGCACGCCATAACCATTAGGGATGACAAAGGCAATATCGGTAATTATCGAGGTCAGACTCTTCAGCATTAATGCCTCAAATAGGCTGATGGGAAAGCCGAGAATGTAGCAAGCCAGCCAGACTTCAGAGGTTTGCCAAATCAAGCCGATAGTGCGCCAGACAATTGAGGCAAAGAAGCGTTTTTTGTTGCTATAGATTTCTTTTACAATTAAATCAACATCTTGCGCCTTATCTGTGATTTGTCCCCAGCCGTCTGAAGTATGAAATTTGCCAATAAACCGGGTAACAAAACCAAACAGTCCTGCGCGTTGGATAATGATAAAACCAACAATACCAAGCCCGAGCAGGAATGTGCCGAGCACGATCCATTTTGCTAATTCATTATCTACAGCCAGATATACCAGCAATGCTGTGCCAATAATCGCCCATGGAACCAGAGCAAGAGCCTGAACGGTTTTATCAACCACAACTGACGCGCTAGCATCAACGCCGCCTCTACCCCAAAGCATTAATAATCGGGCTTTGGCAATTTCACCGCCTATTGTCGCGACAGGTAATAATGTATTAATGGCTCTACCCATCCACAAAGCCAACGATAATTCTTTAAAAGGTGGGATTCTTTCCACCGGAAACAGGTAATACCAGGAAATAACGGCAAAAAATAGGCTGGGCAACCAGACTATGGGTAACAATAATAATGAAAAACCAGATTCGAGCAGTAGCGCGACAATTTCATCGATTCCTTGCCAGGCAATCAATAAGGCCATTATTAGCAGACCAGCTAATAAGCCAATATAAGAAACGATTCGAATCATGTAAAAGAGGAAAGTAGTTAGATTTTAATTATGATGCTTATTACAATACCAGCCGAGTTTGTAACATACTAAACAATCATTTCATACCCGTAACGCAGAATCATATTTCATGACAACAGAAACTCAGGATTATTCCGATCAAATAACAAAGCCGACACAATTGTTTCCTTTGGTACGACACATGTCGTATCGATTGACGCCAATATTATTAAATACTTCATTAACACCGAATCAAGTCACCAGTATTTCAATGGCGATGGGACTAATCGGTGCAGCCTGTTTTGCATTTGGCAATATGATCATGGGCATTATTGGCGCCTTATTACTGACAGCAAGTTATACCTTTGATAACTGCGATGGTGAAATTGCGCGTATTAAAAATATGTCGTCAGAGTTTGGCGCAAAACTTGATGATATGTCCGATTGGATGGTCGATGCGGGTTTCTTCGCAGCATTAGGTTATGGCACAACACTGGCAACCGGACAATGGTTTTGGGCATGGTTGGGTTATGCCGCCGCAGCCGGTGCGTTTATTGACTATGTTGTCGATCTGATTTATCACGCAAAAGAAGAAAAGAAGGACGACGGACGCTCAAGAGAAGAGCAAGCATCAGAACCGAAAAAACCTGAAGATGCATTAGATTGGCTTATTTATATTTTTCACAAACTCAGCCGGGCTGATTTTTGTTTGATTGTATTGGGGCTTGCCATATTTAATGTAACTTGGATTTTATTGCCGTTTGCAGCAATCGGTGCGCAGGTTTACTGGATAACGGACTTATTCGAACGTGCGCGTGGTTATCACACCTAACTTATTTTGATGTATTTCTGAACACGTATAGTCAATATTCACATATTTTTCACGTTTGGTAGCTTCTAATCTGTGATGAGGTTTTATATTCAATATTTATATGACTAAAACGAATCAAGGCAATATTTTACTGATAGAAGATCATTATGACATCGCGGATATGATCTGTGAATATATGGAACGTTCTGAATACATCATGGATCATGCTGCTGATGGCGTTTCTGGATTACATTTAGCTGTCAGTAATGATTACGATGTCATTATTCTCGATCTGATGTTACCGGGAATGGATGGCATAGAAGTGTTGAATAAGATTCGTACCGAAGCCAAATGTTCTACGCCTGTTCTGATACTGACTGCCCGAGACACATTGGATGATAAATTATGTGGACTCGACTCTGGCGCAGATGATTATTTGATTAAGCCATTCGATATTAAAGAATTGGATGCAAGAGTGCGTGCCTTGATTCGTCGGGAAAAGGGACTCGTCAGTCCGGTGAACTATCAGATAGCCGATTTGGTTTTTGACCCCGGCACGATGAAAGTCACACGAGCCGGTAACAATATCAAACTGACACCTATCGCAATGAAGATATTACAAATCCTGATGAATGCTTCTCCGCGTATTGTCAGTCGGCGTGATATAGAACGACAAATATGGGGAGACATACTGCCCGATAGCGATACTCTGCGCAGCCATATGTATAACCTGCGTAAATCTATTGATAAGCCGTATGAAAAACAGTTATTGGAAACAATGCAGAGTACCGGATATAGATTAATTGACCCTGATGAAAACTAATCTCCGCATAAGCCAGCGCCTGATACAGGTTCTGTTAATACAAGCAGCCATCATCAGTATGACGGCGCTTCTCGGTGTTTATGCTGCTAGATATGTTATTGGTGATATTTTAATTCAGCGTGCATTGGACGATGAGGCGACACACTATTGGGAATTATATGTAGATGATCCGAATACACCTCTACCTAACACCTATAACTTAACCGGATATATGTTGTCTGATGATAAGGCCTTGCCAGAGAAGTTTTCCAATTTTGATATTGGTTTGAATAAATTCAACAAGAGTGAGTCTGACTATTACATTGTTCATGTTTCTGAAAACTATGGTAAGCAGCTTTTTCTTGAATTCGATGGCGATCAGGTAAGTGAATTAGCTTTGTTCTTCGGCATATTTCCACTGACAGTATTTCTAATCGTTATCTATTTATCTGGCTGGATAGCATACCGGCTTATATCTCAGGCATTATCGCCTGTGGTAAAATTGGCGAATATACTTGAAGAGCTTGATCCGTTAAGTGAAGAGTTTTCTGAAAAATTAAAACAGGCACTGTCTGAAAATGAAAATCAGGAAGTCATGGTGTTATCAGACGCACTCTATAACCTATCTGAACGAATTCAGGAGTTTGTTATACGCGAGCGTAACTTTACCCGTGATGCAAGTCATGAACTACGTAGTCCAATTACCGTTATAAAAATAGCGGCTGATTATCTTTTGGCTGACAATGAATTAAATGAGGTTCAGAGAAAACCATTATTACGCATTAAAAATAATGCCTCTGATATGGAGGAGTTAATCGAAGCATTATTAATCCTCGCGCGTGAATCTGACAATGCCTTATCATTTGAGCCGGTCTGTATTAATGATGTTTGTCAGGAAGAAATTGAGCGAACACAAAACGTACTATCTGAAAAACCTATAAACGTATCATATCAGTATCGTAATCAACTTTATGTCACAACTTCGGACAAGGTGCTGTCAATTCTAATTGGCAACCTGATTCGTAATGCTTTTTCTTATACCGATGAAGGTTCTGTTACTGTAAAGGTAGATGGTGATGAACTGACTATTGAAGATAGTGGTATCGGTATGCCGGAGAAAGAATTAGAGCAAGTGTTTAAACCATTTCAAAGAGGCAATCATAAACAACGCGGTGGTTACGGTGTAGGCTTAACTATTGTGAAAATGTTAACGGAACGTTTTAACTGGCCGATTAATATTGAAAGTCAATTAGGCTATGGCACAAGTGTAACGATAAATTTTCCAGAAGGAGAACTGAAATAATCCACTCTTTATAACACCCTTCACATAATCTTCACATTGGCTAGACACCTTGTTCACGAGCCATCACATAGCATGCATATACAAACTAGGAATAGGTATATGTTAAACGATAAAAACAACTCATTAAATGCAAAGTCGAGCAAAAGATTTTGGTCGTGGTTATTCAACGATAATAACCTTTACAGTCATCTATCAGATGGTCAAAAAAATGAGCTTGATAAATTCAGAGTCACCGTATTCATTCTGTTACATTTTGCCTGTTTGAGTGTGTTGTTTACCGGCGTTAGTTGGTTTGCTTTGTTGCTTGCTGTATCGCTGTATTTTGCAAGGATGTTTTTTATCACGGCATTTTATCATCGTTTTTTTTCACATCGCAGTTACAAGACTTCTCGCCCCGTACAATTCCTGATGGCCGTGGCCGGGTGTACGACCGGGCAACGCGGGCCATTATGGTGGGCTAGTCATCATCGCGAACATCATATTACTTCTGATACGGAGAATGATCCGCATTCTCCAAAAAATGGTTTATTAAATAGTCACTGCTTGTGGTTTTTGCGCAAGGGTAATTTTAATTCTGATGATAAACGTATTAAAGATTTAACCAAATATAAAGAGTTATTAATTCTCGAGAAGATCGATTGGATTCCTTTTTTATTATTATTCATCGCTTGTTATTTTCTCGGTGATTATCTTGCCGTTCATTATCCTGCTCTGAATACCAATGGTTTTCAAACATTGGTATGGGGAGGCTTTATCTCAACAACGGTTCTTTATCATGCGACCTACCTGATAAATTCACTGGCACATTTATATGGTAAGCGACGCTTTGAAACAAAGGATGATAGTCGCAATAACATCTGGCTTGCTTTGCTGACATTGGGCGAAGGTTGGCATAACAATCATCATCGATATCCTGCGTCTACAAGACAGGGTTTTTATCCCGGCGAAATTGATATTAGTTATCTATTATTAAAATGTTTTGCCGCAGTTGGATTGGTAAAGGATTTTAATTTTGTTCCGGCACACATACTGGAAGAAGGGAAACGCTCATGAAGATTGCCATTATTGGTTCCGGCATATCCGGATTAACAGCCGCTTATCAATTACACAGGCAGCATGATGTTCATGTTTTTGAAGCTAATAATTATATTGGTGGGCACACCAACACCATCCTAGTGAATGACAATGGAAAGGATATACCGGTTGATACTGGCTTTATTGTATTTAATGAACACAACTATCCTAATTTGTGTCGCCTGTTTGAAAGCTTAGGTGTGGCGAGCCGTGACTCCGATATGAGTTTTAGTGTCTGTTGTGAAAAGACCGGCCTTGAATATAACGGTACAGATTTAAATCGAGTGTTTAGCCAACGTAAAAATCTTTTTAACCCTAAGTTTCTTATCATGTTAAAAGACATCTTACGTTTTCATAAACATGCTCCGGGTGTGTTACATGGTGGATTGGATGATATTACGACCGTAGCCGAGTTTGCTCGTCAGAATGCCTACTCGGAAAGCTTTGTCGAAAATTACCTTGTTCCTCTCGGCGCTTCACTTTGGTCATGTCCGGCTGATCGTTTTAGGCAATTCCCGATCCGTTTTGTTCTGGAATTTTTAGACAACCATTGCATGCTTCAAGTTGATAATCGTCCACAATGGAAAACAGTTGTCGGTGGTTCTTATCAATATATTGAACCATTAACCAATGGTTTTAGAGACAAAATTTATCTGAATAAAGCGGTATCAGCAGTGACACGTAACAATGGCAAAGTTGATGTGCATTTTTCGGATAATAATGTTGAGACCTTCGATGAAATAATTCTCGCGACTCATGCTAATACCAGTCGACGTTTGGTTCGGAATATTCAAGGTGATGAACTTGCTTTTCTTGAGTTGTTTGATTATCAGGCTAATGAAGCTGTGTTACATACAGACACATCGATACTACCGACTAAGCAACGAACTTGGGCCAGTTGGAATTACCGAATACCGGCCGAAGAAAGTCAGCATGCTTCTGTTACCTACAATATGAATATGTTGCAGGGAATAGAGAGTGACAAAACTTACAGTGTCTCATTGAATCAGACACGCATGATTGATCCGGAAAAAATTATAAAACGCATTCTCTATCATCATCCTGTTTTTAAACCCGGAAGAAATACCGCGCAATCGCAACATCATCTGATGATTCGAAAAGAGGGCATTTCCTATTGTGGCGCTTACTGGGGATTCGGCTTTCATGAAGACGGTGTAAAAAGCGCACTGTCTGTTTGTGATGCTTTTAATGCGGAGTCGATTGCAGCATGAACAGCTACATATACGAAGGAAAGGTCTCGCACTGTCGGTACGCACCGCAGCGTCATTATTTCAAATACAGTTTGTTCATGATGTATCTTGATTTGGATGAGTTGCCGAATTTGTTTAAGCCTTATTTATTATGGTCGGCACAAAGACCTGCCTTAGCCTGGTTCTCACGGAAAGATCATGCTGGTGATGCAAGTGAACCGCTTGATATTACGATTCGAAACTTAATCAAAACAGAAACAGGAGCAAACCATAGCGGCC
>JBMZNW010000014.1:0-15980 GCA_049619915.1 Gammaproteobacteria bacterium | reverse complement strand
ACAATATGCGATAGACCTTTTATTGAAAAAACGCGTTTTCTTGTCATGCACGAAGATCATGAGTGGGAAATAGATGTGTTTGCTGGCGATAATGAAGGGCTGATTGTGGCTGAGCTAGAACTTGAATCGGTTGATGAAAAATTAGCACGACCTGACTGGCTTGGTGAGGAAGTTTCAGATGACCCGCGTTATTATAATGTTTGTCTGGTGACACACCCTTTTAAGGACTGGTAATAAAAGCGTTGCAGATTGCCTCAAAATACCTGTAAACGACTGTTATTTATTGTAATTTAGTGTGTTGCTACGTATTTTTTGTTAGAATTTTTTACCTAATTAAACACAATATTCATTTATAACTGTTTAAATTTCGTTATCCTTAATACATGAGCGACAACATTAACAATTCAGAGAATGTACTTATCGACAAGTTCAACCGCGTCGTTGATTACGTTCGCATCTCTGTAACTGATCGTTGTGATTTTCGCTGTGTTTATTGCATGGATGATGAAATGAAGTTTGTCCCGCGCGCACAGTTACTGACACTAGAAGAAATATCAAAAATTGCTCAGGCTTTTACTGAATTAGGCGTAAAAAAAATTCGTATTACCGGTGGTGAGCCGCTGGTACGTCGTAATGTCATTAAACTATTCCAAGATATTGGTGAACTACCGAACTTGCATGAATTAGTTCTCACAACAAACGGTTCGCAATTAACAAAAATGGCGCAAGACCTAAAAGATGCCGGCGTGAAACGCATTAATATTAGCCTTGATTCCTTAGATGCTGATAAATTTAAACGCATTACTCGCGTTGGCGAATTAGATAATGTGCTTGCCGGTATAGATACCGCATTAGCAACTGGCTTTGAAAAAATAAAAATTAATACTGTGATATTAAAAAACCGTAATGATGATGAAATTATCGATCTAGTTCGTTATGCAAGCGATCGCGGAATGGATATTAGCTTTATTGAAGAAATGCCTTTAGGTGTTATTGGCGATCATGATCGTGCTGAAGCTTATTATTCCAGTGATGACATTAAAAAAGATATAGAACAAGTGTTTGAACTTGTTCCGACAACCGAGACAACAAACGGCCCTTCTAAATATTTTAAATTACCCGAAACAGGAACGCGCGTTGGTTTTATTTCACCACATAGTCATAACTTTTGTGATGACTGTAATCGTGTTCGTTTAACTTGTGAAGGTCGTTTATTGCTATGCCTTGGGCAAGAACATTCTGTTGATTTGCGTAAAACACTTCGTGCTTATCCTGAAGACAAAGAAAAATTAAAACAGGCTATACGTGACTCCATGTTAATCAAGCCTAAAGGTCATGAATTCGACTTAACGGAAAAACCTATCATATTCCGACATATGAATGTAACTGGAGGATAATCATGTCCAGTAACTATCGTCCGGAAATGACCAATGCCGGACTCCCTGCTACGAATACAGTTCTCGCCACTGATGAGTATCAAAACACGCGTGAATTACATATCGCTGAAGAACGTCCTTTAACAATTTATATCGACAGTTATGAAATAGTTACATTAATGACACTGGGAACACAACCGGAGTTATTAGCATTAGGTTATATTAAAAACCAAGGATTAGTTAGCGACATACAAGAAGTTAAATCTGTTCAGGTAGACTGGGATGTTAATGCTGTTGCTATTACTACTTTTAGTGAGCGTGATGACTGGGCAGATAAATTAGGCCCGCGCATTGTCACTACAGGTTGCGGACAAGGCACTGTTTTTGGCGACATCATGCAAGACCTTGATAAGCTAGTTATACAATCTTATAAATTAAAGCAATCCAATCTTTATGATTTATTGAAAAACCTGACTGCACATAATGACGTTTATAAAAATGCAGGTGCTGTACACGGTTGTGCTTTATGTCAGGACACGAAACCCATTATCTTTATTGAAGATGTAGGCAGGCATAACGCTGTTGATGCGATTGCAGGCAAAATGTGGCTAGAAAACATTTCCGGTGACGACAAACTATTTTATACCACAGGTCGTTTAACTTCGGAGATGGTCATTAAAGTCGCGCAAATGAATATTCCTGTATTGTTGTCACGCTCCGGCATTACGCAAATGGGTTTAAACCTCGCGCGTGATTTAAATATCACGTTATTATCTCGTGCCAAAAACAAGCACTTTCTTGTTTATAACGGTAGTGAAAATATTGTTTACGATGTAGACCTCCCTGCCAAACATGAAGTGGCTAACCTAAAGCAAGATTAGAAAACCACCTTTATGCAAAGTATTTCTAAAAGTGATGTAACAGGCGTTATTTTAGCAGGTGGACAGGCTCGACGAATGCAAGGTCAAGATAAAGGCTTAATTTTATTAAATAACAAAGCCATGATCGAATACGTTATTGAAAGTTTAAAACCACAAGTTGGCGAATTATTAATTAACGCTAATCGTAATCTAGAAAAATATGCTGCTTATGGATTTGATATTGTTTCAGACGAACTCAGTGGTTATCACGGCCCGCTTGCTGGCATGGCAAGCGCATTAAATAAGATAACAACGCCTTATATGTTGACGGTGCCTTGTGACTCTCCTTTTATTACTGATGATTTAGTTGCAAGACTTATCAATGCGCTGGAAACTGATGATGCAGACATTAGTGTTGCGCATAATGGAGAACGCATACAGCCAGTCTTTTGTTTAATGAAAAAAGAATTACTTTCTTCAATTAGTGATTTTTTAAACCAAGGCGAAAGAAAAATAGACAAATGGTTTAACCAACATAAACTTGCTATTGCTGATTTTTCAGACAAGCCAAAAACATTTGATAATTTAAATACGATTGAAGATATTCAATTAGTTGAAACAACCTCATGAGCTTAATTAAAACAAACGTGCCTATTCTTGGTTTCGCCGCCTATAGCGGCACAGGCAAAACAACACTGCTGATTAATATTATTCCGATATTAAAAGAGCAAGGCTACGAAGTTGGCGTAATTAAACATGCGCATCATACTTTTGAAATCGATACGCCGGGCAAAGACAGTTATGAAATAAGAAAAGCTGGTGCTAATCAAATGTTAATAGGCTCAAAGCAACGCTGGGCATTAATGGTTGAACAAGATGAAGAAGATGCAAAAACGCGCTTAGAAGAATATATCGATCAACTCGATCAAGACAAACTGGATTTAATACTGGTTGAAGGTTTTAAACCAGAAGCTATTCCTAAGATTGAACTACATCGCCCGAGCTTATCTCAGCCACTTATTTCATCGACTGATGATAGTGTCATAGCAATAGCAACAGATGAACCTTTGCAAGAGAAAACTAGCCTGCCTACTCTTGATTTAAATGATCATAGGGCTATTGTTGACTATATAATTAATAACATCTGCAAAAATAAATAACAGGAACGAATATGGCCGATAATAATAACAATAATAAAATCAAAACTGATCCAAGCTGCATGGATGATTTTGATCCAAATTCAATTACACCTGACGTTGCGCTTGAGAATATTTTCAATTCAATAAAATCAATCAGCGAGACAGAAAAGGTTCCTGTCAGAGAAGCACTAGGTCGCGTATTAGCTAACGATATTAAATCTGAAATTAATGTGCCTTCCGGCAGAAACTCAGCAATGGACGGCTATGCTGTTAACAGTTCAGACCTACCTGAACATGATATTAAAAAGCTGAAATTAATCGGTACCTGTTTAGCAGGAAAACCGTTTAAAGATAGTGTTAATAGCGGCGAATGCGTTCGTATTATGACTGGTGCAATCATGCCTGAAGGCACCGATACCGTTGTCATTCAGGAACGCGCGAATGTTGATGGCGATTGTATTAATGTCGGTAACAATACAAAGCCCGGCGATAATGTCAGAGAAGCGGGAGAAGATTTAGCCATCGGCGATCTGGTTCTGGAAAAAGGTATGCGACTTAATCCTGCTGATATTGGTTTATTGGCTTCTTTGGGTTTTGCCAATGTTGCCGTATTTAAAAATATCAAAATTGCCTTTTTCTCAACCGGTGATGAACTTCGTTCTGTGGGAGAAGAACTGGAAGACGGCATGATTTATGACAGTAACCGCTACACTCTATACGGCATGTTAGCTCGTTTAGGCGTAGAAATTATTGATATGGGTGTCGTTAAAGATGATAAAGAACTGCTTGAACGCGCTTTTATTGAAGCGGCTGAAAAGGCAGACGTTTTAATTACTTCCGGCGGCGTTTCTGTTGGTGATGCGGATTACATTAAAGAAATTTTACAGAAAAAAGGAAACGTACAGTTCTGGAAAGTCGCAATGAAACCAGGACGCCCTCTCACCTTTGGCAATATTGACTCAACATATTTCTTTGGCTTGCCCGGCAACCCTGTCTCGGTGATGGTTACCTTCTATCAGTTCGTACAACCTGCATTAAAAAAACTACTTGGCGAAAAAGTCTGTTCTCCAATTATGATGAAAGTCCCTTGTGTTTCTAAACTAAAAAAACGCCCCGGACGAGTTGAGTATCAACGCGGCGTACTTGAACAAGATGAAACAGGTAGAATGGTTGTACGAAAAACCGGTAAGCAAGGCTCAGGAATATTGCGATCCATGGCTGATGCGAATTGTTTTATTGTTTTACCACTAGAAAGCGAAGGCGTGAGTCCTGATGAAATTGTTGATGTGCAATTATTCCATGGCATCGTCTAACTCACTGACAGATAAAATAAACCCTTTACTCAAAACTTTTTTCTAAATTTTCTCTACATTATTACCTATATAGAACTTTAATTAATAATTATAAATAACTGAAAAATAAATAATTTTTAATGAAAACTAAAGTATTGCTTCAAGTTACAGGCCTTTTAGATGATGCGTCCCGTTACAGATAGCAACTATCAAATTAAGCGAATAATTAAACTTTCTTTTTAATTTCCTCGACCAAGAGTTGGCTAAAAGGAATCGCGCAAGTGAATGCCGGAGATACCGCATTTAAAACATGAAACGATTTATCATCACCTTCAAATTTAAAGTCCATTTCAAGCTGTTTTGTCTTCTTATTAATTAACTGTGCGCGAATGCCTGGCTTACCCCATTGCTGAAAGTCTTTATAATTAATATCTCTGAGCAAGGTGCCAGCCAATCGGACAAGTTTTCTTTTTGAATACTTCTGTAGTTCTGAAAAGGCCAGTTTTCTAAAGCCAAATTTATTCGTTAAAAACAAATATGCATCAATAGTAAGAATATCCAGCATTTCTAAGAGTTTGAATTGTTCTAAACTATGATAATTTTCGCGCCAGAATGCAGGGATTGCTGTTGGCCCAATTTTGGTTTTGTTTTCTGCGGTAACAGTAAAATGCACACCTAAAAAAGGATTATTCAGATCAGGCACGGGATAGACATTTGTTTTTAACTTCAAGCCACTGTCTCTTGCATATAAATATAAACCTTTGAAAGGCAGTATCTTATAGTCTTTTGAAAAACCATAGTCCTTAGCAATCTTGTCGGCATATAAGCCGGCTGCATTGATTATATAACCCGCTTCAAACTTACCTTTAGTCGTATTAATAATATTGTTTTTTCTATTTAGATAAGCCGTGTCATTCAGAATAGTAACGCCGGCTTCTAATAGTTTGTTTTGAACTGAGTTAACCACTTCCATAGGATTAACCGTCGCTGTCGTCGGTGACCATAATGCACGATCCAATGTGTAAACATTGGGTTCTATTTCTAATGCGCTATCTGCTGAAATCATTTCCAGCTCAACGCCATTCACCTGCCCTCGCCTATACAACTCATCAAGCCCTAGTAATTCTTCTTCATTACGCGCAATGACTAATTTACCGCAATGATTTAGCGTTAGATTATTTTCCTGACAATATTCTCGCCAAGCAAAGTTGCCTTCACGACATAGCTTTGCTTTTAAGGAATCGGCGGTGTAATAAAAACCGGCATGCAACACGCCACTATTACGACCGCTAGCATGAACACCGGGGTGTTCTTCTTTTTCAATAATCGTGATACTTGCATCAGAGAATTGCTTTTTTAACTCAAGCGCAATCGTCAGGCCGACAATGCCTGCACCGATAATTAAGAAATCGGACTGTTTATTCATAGATATATGGAATTAGTAGCCGGGAGTATTCTTCTCAACCCACTGCGAGCCCGAACTTGTTTCCTCTTTTTTCCAGAATGGCGCACCCGACTTAAGTTGCTCCATGATCGCACGACAGCTTTCAAAGGCATCTTTGCGATGCGCAGACCAAGTTGCGACTAAAACAATATCATCACTGATCTTCACTTTGCCTATTCGATGCAATATCAATATATCCAACAATTGCCATTTTTCCATTGCATCTTTTGCAATCGCATCCAAGTGTTTTTCTGTCATACCCGGATAATGTTCAAGCGTCATGTAAGTCACTTTTTTATCTTCGTTGAAATCCCGCATAGACCCAACAAAGCTTGCCGTTGCGCCATACTGCCCATCCATATCAAGCTTATCCAGATAGTTCTGAATTTCGGCATAAGCATTAAACGGTTCTATTCGGATTTCAATTAACATACTTACTCAACCTCCAGTAACCGGCGGAAAAAAAGCCACCTCATCATCAGCTTTCAACAACTGCTCTGGCTTAACATACTCCATATTGACGGCCATCATGACATTATCGAACTCGATATTTTTATCTTTAAGAATCGACTGCCATAAGTCATTAACAGAGGTGCTTTCTTCTATGTCTATAACACTACTGGCTTCACCAATTAATTCACGTAAACTGGCAAAATATTTAATGGATACCTGCATCTATTTCACTAAAACCTGTATTTAAGTAATATTAAGAATTATATCAAAGAGAAGTGTTTCATATGTCTAAATTAACGCATTTTAACGAAAAAGGCGCCGTCCACATGGTCGATGTTGGTGATAAAGATATCACGCATCGCATAGCTGTAGCAGGTGGTTCAATTAGCATGGAGTCAGAAACATTAGCGTTAATTAAAGAAGGCGGTCATAAAAAAGGCGATGTACTTGGTATAGCTCGCACTGCCGGAATTATGGGGGCAAAAAAAACATCCGAACTTGTTCCTCTCTGCCATCCTTTATCACTTACTCATGTAAGTATTGAACTCACCATTGATGAGGATAGAAAATCCGTTCACTGCGAATGCCGAGCAGAAACAGACGGAAAAACCGGCGTAGAAATGGAAGCACTCACCGCGGTACAAGTTACACTCTTGACCATTTACGATATGTGCAAAGCCGTTGATCGCGGTATGATTATTTCTGATATTAAATTGTTAGAAAAATCCGGAGGAAAGTCTGGAGATTGGAAAAGAAATTAATTAATAACCTATTTCGATTAGAAGTAAATATTATAACGAGAGTTATTTATTTCTTGTAAGTAGACATAACGCCGCGTTAAAAGGCCACGCTTGCGGCGACTCAGCAGCTTGACTGCGACTTGAACGCCTTGTTAGATTTCTTTAAATTCAATTGCAAACTCCCCATGTTTACGCTTTGCTGTATAAAACTCAACCTGATCACCTGAGAAGATATTCTTTACCGTTCTAATACCTTCCTCACTAGAATGAAGACCGAAATATATTGCCGTAATTGGTGCTGGAAGAGGAAGGGCGATATTTCCTTGCTTAGTAACGAGTCTCCATTCGGCTTCGTATTTCCAACCATAAGCTTTGGTAAATAAATTAACATCTAGCAAATCTATAATTCGATGGAGGTTAGGGTATTCACCAGTATATTTAACCTTTCTACACATGAAATGGCTTAGAAAATTACTATTGACATCTTTTCTCTCAAATTCGATACAAAATCCAGTATGATTGTTTGCATAGTGAGACCACATAAGTATGTCATCATTCTTCTCACTCAATGAGAAAACGCCTGATTCTCTCGCTTCATGCATATGCTTTTCGATCGATTTATCTTCGATTTCTTCAACAGGTTTTAGTTGGTTCCTCTCAACAATCTGTTTAATCTGATTCTCCGCTTCCTCTGGCTCGTATAGCTCTCTAATAAGATCACTTAGCTGATGAAGTAGATCGACGGTAGTCTTCGGATTTCCAGGAGTTAGCGCGCAATCAAAAGGATCATTGAAGCTTTCTGGTTTCGCAAACCAAATTTCGCGATTTACAAGCATTCTCAATGAAAATTCATTAAAAGCGCGATACTTATAAAGTCTCGTAATTTCAGGGTGATCCATAAAAGTCTAAAGCTAAGCTAAGCGGCGCAGCTTTGCTTGAGTGCCTTGTTAGCTGTTTCATAACTTATTATAGGTCGTACTTTTTGATTCGATAACGTAACGCCATCCTCGTTATTCCTAGCTCTCTTGCGGCTTTTGATACATTTCGGTTAGTTCTTTCCAGAGCTTGTTTTATTAATTGTAACTCTGCTTCGCCTAAGGTTAGGTCTTCATTAATATCATTATCTTCTGACTTCGGTATTGCTTTTTTATCAATGCTTAAGAACTCTTCTTCAAGCACACCTCTGCCACTAAGCAAAACTGCGCGCTCTAATAAATGTTTCATCTCGCGCACATTACCCGGCCAGGTATATTCTATTAGTGCTTGTTCTGCATCTTCTGAAAAACCTTCAAACTGTATTCCATATCGCCTTGCTGTTTGTCCGGCGAAATGGTTCGCTAATAATAAAATATCATTACCACGTTCGCGCAATGGCGGCATAGATAAAGACATAACGTTTAATCGATAATATAAATCTGATCTGAACTCACCTTGTTCTGATAAGGACTCTATGTCTCTATTTGTAGCAGCAACAATCCACGCAGCCACGGGTCGTTCTTGTGTGGTGCCGACTCTTCTTAATGTTCTTCTTTCCAGCACGGCTAATAACTTTGATTGCAAGTCTAATGGCAACTCTCCAATTTCATCGAGAAATAAAACACCGTCTTCTGCTGCTTCTATTAAACCTGTACGCGCAACATGTGCATTGGTAAACGCACCTTTTTCATGCCCGAAAAGTTCCGATTCAATTAAATCTTTTGGTAATGAAGCGCAATCAACATGAACGAATGGTTTACTGTTACGGCTACTTTTTTCATGCAGTAATCGAGCAATAACATCTTTACCTGTGCCTGTTTCGCCTAACACTAATACGGTTGGTGGAATAACGTCTTCTGCTTGTGATAAACGTGATATACGTTCCACTTGATCACGAACAGATTTTATTTGTTTACACTTACCGAGAAACTCAACTGTTTCTGTTGCATGTTGCTCACGTTTTGCAGAGTTTGTTAGTTTTTGTGCTAGTTCACTTTTATCAAGGACTTTCTCGACATTAATAATCAGTTCTTCAAGGTCGATTGGTTTTTTTAAATAATCAGATGCACCTAATTTCATCGCTGAAACAGCATCTTCCAGTTCACCATAAGCCGACATAACAAGAACTGGAGTGTTGTTAACGGATGCTTTTATTTCTGAAAGAAAATCAAGCCCGGAGCCATCCGGCAAGCGCATATCAAGTAAAACCAAATTAGGAGGGTTATTTTTATAATGCTCTCTTGCTTCTGCTAAATCACCGGCATGATCAACTTTATATTTAGCACGCTCAAGATGTTTCTTTACTGCTTTAGCAAAAATAGTTTCATCTTCTACTAAAAGAATACGTTTTTCTAATATAGGTACTTCTGCTGATGTAACTAAATCATGCATTTAACATCACCTTTACTTTCATTCGTCTTTACTTTCTATAAACGCAGTCACGATAACTTCTGTTCCCTTGCCATCATGTACTTTAAAATTTAAATCCCAGCCATGCTTCTGGCAAATTTTAAACGCTATGGGTATGCCCAGCCCTGTTCCAAGTTTCTTTGTTGACGGCCCCGGCTCCAGATTCCCTGGCTTTGGTTCAAACGCTAATCCTGGGCCACTATCATGAATTCGATATTCAATACTGTCATTTGTTTCAATTAAACTTATTTTTATACTGCTTTGTTTTGGCGAGGCATCAATCGCATTTGCTAATAAACAATAAAATGCTTGCTCTATAAGATCCGTATCAACACTGAGTGTTTGCGATATATCCCAACCTTGTTTAACAATTTCAATTTGTTTTTGTTCAATTTTATTGTTTAATAATTTTAGTGCGGAATCGATTAGGTCGGCTGCATTTTCATAAACAAGGATAGGCTTTAAAGGATGCAAATAAGATACAAGTGAACTAACCCAACGCTCAAGACGATCGGTTGTTTCCATAATCGTCTGACTTGATTCATCTATTTCTTCCTGGTTTTCAGCATGCTTTAACAATTGTGCCGTCGCACGAATACTCGCTAATGGGTTACGGATATTATGTGCGACAACCGGAACTAAGGCTCCCAATGCCGCTTGCCTTTCGTTTTCCACTAACGCATCTCTGTTTGCAGCTAACTCTTTAGCCATTGAGTTAATACCGCCAGCTAAGTCAGAGACTTCTTCAACGCCCTCTTCTTCAATATGATGATCGAGTTTGCCCTGACTAATTTCCCCGGCGCCTTTAATAATGTTCGCTATGGGTTTGATGAAACCGGCACGCATGATATAGCGCGTATAAAAAACGATAATAAATGCAATAATTAATGGGATTGGAATAACAAACGGAGCAAACTTCGTCCACATCGCTAAGGTTTTATCCACTTCTTCGTGTTGTTCAGATAAAATTTCTTTAAACGCGGTATATTGATTTTCAAATTCTCCAACCATTTGCTGAGCAAAAGTTGGATTCAGGATCTGAATTCGAGCGAGTTGATTTGCCGCGTAAGGATCATCAAATATATTATTCATGTCGCCTTGAATTTTCCTGTAGGCGAGATTCAAGTCCTGTATCGACATATCTTCTTTTCGGGAAGTAGAGCGTTGTCTTAATTCATTAAATCTCTCAGAAATAGTACGCGAATATTCTGAATAGGCTTCTAATGCTCTTTGGTCTTCAAATATGCGTGCTCGAAACATTTCCTGAATTTGAGCATACAATTCACCCCTTATTTGCTCTGTTGAATAAAACATGGAATTGATTCGAACTGATTCTGCGGAGCTGTGTTGCCAAAAATAAGCGGAAAGACCACCGATTAAACCCATCACAGCAACCAAAAATAAAATTGCTAGTTCATGGCGAAATATTAGGTTTTTTAGCGACTTAGGTCGTCTTATAGACATCGCTCAAGTATACATTATATTGGTTGTTATGAACCATAATTAATGGATGCTATAAACCGAAAACTAAGCCTATTTATCCTAAATCAAACTCACACATAATCTATAAATAATTGTTTTTAAAGTATTTATTAAAATAATTAAGAGTTGGCACGATAGCTGATATATAGATCATGCACACTTTGAGTGTCCCGGTATTTTCCGGGTGTCTTTTAACTATACTTATCGAGGAGAATTAACATGAAATGGGAAACTCCAGAATACAGTGACATTCGTTTTGGCTTCGAAGTCACAATGTATATCAACAACAAGTAATTGTTGGCTTAGCTGAAGTAAAAAAGGGAGCTTATGCTCCCTTTTTTTATTTACACGGACGTAATGGTCGATAATTGCTCCTGCATTATCGACACTTCCGCCATCCATGGCGGTCGTATATCGTGAGAGGACACGATTACAGGAAGTAATCGGTAGAGTCGAGTCCGGAACAGAGACCGAGGAAGTCCGAAGCGACGATTTGCACAGAAATAATTACCAAATCACCTTACCGGTAATGAAAGTAAAGTACCGCCATTTTGCTTTGTTAGCTCTCGCATCAATATGCCAAACCTATCTGTTGTTCCCAGTGAGATAAAACCAACACCATGAATTTTTGCTAATTGTTTATCGCTTGTAGCAATTTTATTCATATTACTTATTTTATCGATGACAGGGTCATAAGATGGCCCGGTATAATCATCACCAAAAACATAGATTGAAGTTGTAATATTAGGTTTTGCATACTTCCTCAGGGCAACCTCTATTCCTTCGACAGGGCTACTGTTTGAGTAATCGCCCCAGTTTTGAAAAAGCGCAATCACATTCTTCCTTCTGCGTTCAGTATCCGGTATCCATTTACCTTCATAACCAGAAATAATCGACTTTCCCATATCATTTAATATCTGAAAGCCTTTTACCTTAGGATGAATATTCAATACATTGATAATTTCTGACGTCACTTTTGGCCATATTTGCCGCATACTACCCGACGTATCAATAATAAAAATGACGTAATCACTATCAACCGGTATGCCACCGACTTCCTCATCCCTAATGTTATTTTTGGAACTTGGCGTCGATATCGATGCTTGTTTTAATGTTGATTCAACTAAAGAAAGTCCCTGAATATCTTCAGCAATAGATGACTTCAGACTTTCTTGACTGGATGCAGCACTCTTGTTTTCTGAAATTAACTGATTAATCGAATCATTATTTTTAACAACGCTTGCATAGAGATTATTTTTCTCCTCAATCTCCCCTTCTGTATTAGCAATATCATTTTCAAGTTCAATAATAATACTCACAAGATTAGAGATAACGGTTTCAGAAATAATATCGACAGCTTCATTCGGTTTGGAAATTAATATCAACATGATGACTGCACCAAAGCCGCAAGAGATGATGTCTAGAAAAGACAGATTAAAAATATCGAATGACTTGCTACGCTTTCTCATGGCCAATTCAATGCCGGACTAATTAATAAACCACCTGTCGCAGCGCTCCAGTTCCAGTATTCGTTAATGGCACCAGGGTCGCCTTCGATAGGCAACAAGATAATATTGGTTTTTACATTTTGCTGTGAACTCTCTTGCAGAGTTTGTCTAAAAAGTTTGATTCTACATTCACCCGAAATCGTATTTGAAGAACCACGCAAAGAACTACAGTTGGCAAACGGGTTTAAGCTTTTATAGCGCGACTGCCCTTTCGTCGGCAGTCCATCAGTGATGACATATAAGTTTGATGGTGCATATTTCTTTAACTGCTCTAAACCAATTTGAAGATTAGTACCGCCTGTTGGAACTATCGTTTCCAATTGAGAAAGGATGCTACCGACCGTACTTGGATCACTGGCATTTTTCCAACCCGGCTTACCAATCTCGCCCGCTGTTTCATTAAAATGAATAACGACAACTTCACTCGACTTTGGTGCTCTTGCTAATAACCATTGCACTATTCTTTTTGTTCTGAGCCATTTTTCTGCATTCTTTTTTTCCTGATCCGAACCATTTTTAACTTTAATAATATCGATCAGTAGTTCATGTGTCATAGAGGCACTGCTATCAACCAGAATAGCAATTTTTCGACCTTCCACTTTCAAACCTAATAAATAGTTTTCTTCATTTATCGTTTCTGTTTGAACGAGATCGCTTTGTTTTTTTACTTCTATATCTTTGATACTACTTTTTAATTTTTCCAGTTCTTGATTTAGTGATTTTATTTGTTGTGATTCTGTTTGATTTTTTGATTGAACGGAAGCAAGCTGATTTTTTAATGCATTTTGTTTTTTAATTTCACTATCAAGACTGCTTGATAAATCATTTAAGCTCTTTAGTTTTTCAGTTTCTAATGCAGACAATCTATTGATGTCGCTTTGTAATTTTTCGACTTCGCTATTCGTTGTCGCAGTCGTTTCTTCAACATTGGTTTTCACTAACATAAAAACAAGTATTACTGCGCCAAGACCACATG
This sequence comes from Gammaproteobacteria bacterium, assembly GCA_049619915.1. GTDB lineage: Bacteria > Pseudomonadota > Gammaproteobacteria > Eutrophobiales > Eutrophobiaceae > UBA7359. Next base: position 2,325 of record JBMZNW010000014.1, on the reverse strand, counting down.
ACATAATATCCAGAAATGCCAGATTGAATCCTTCTGTTTCCTTGCGCTTAGACAAGAATCACTCTCTACCTAATACGATTGATTATAAATTTTTCGCAATATTCCTGAGTATCTAAAATCTGGCTATCCTGCAATCGTTGTAACTGATGAAATAAAAACATCATGAAGATACTGATTAATAACGCGACAAATGTTGAATTGAAAGCAACGCCAAGACTATCTGTCATACCGGATATATCACCAGCAAGTGCCTCGTCTGCAAGAGATAAGGCTTGTCCAATACCACGCACCGTACCAATAAAACCGATTGATGGGATAGCCCAGATCAAATAGCGAATCATTGTATTCTCGGAATCATAACGAATAGCAATATTTTCCAAATTACTTTCTATTGCATCTGAAAGGTTTTGCACATTTTTTGTCACAGAATATCGTAACAGTGATGAGCGTACCGTTTGTATTAACGGCGTGTTTAAACAGTCTTTTGGTAATTTCTTATCAATATTCTCGATTAATAAATCAACATCCGGTTTAGCTTGTTCTGATTTATTTTCCTCATCTTCTAATTCCTTAATTAAATCCAGAGTAAAAATATATTTTGTACCAAGAATCGTTTTATAGTTACTCAAGATCATGAAGCAACCCCAGAACATTAATATAAAACAAATTTCCTGTTCATAATCTTTAATAATGACGACAAACTCTCTTGGCGTAGATTGCGATTGTTGCTCTGCTGTTTCAATAACGTTATTTGCTTCAGGGCGCACATAACCAACATAGGCAAAATGCACGATAATGATTGAAATAATGAGTGCTATAAAATTTTTAATCATAATTTTAAATATCTATAGGAAATGAAGCGGGAGAATTGAGACTTATTTGTGACTTCCCTGCCATAACATTGTTATACAAGAACAATGAAGCCAATAAAATTATACTAAGAAAAATTAGTATGAATTTCTTTTTATTAAAAACTGATGGTTGATTCATATCGCTACTCCGCATAAACGTATCTGGCTAATCTAAAACCGACATCATCTCTTGGATGAGCACTACCTTCTCTAAAAGACGCCCTTAATTCAGTAATCGAACCTGATCGCCAATTAGCACCTTTAATAACATGATTGTAACCGATATCTGTACTAAATGGATTCGCATATATTTTGCCCGCTACCGGCGGTTCTATAATATAAGGATCATGCGTCCATTCGCTGACGTTGCCGCCCTGATCAAATAAACCGGACTTCTCTATTGCAAAACTTTTCACTGGCGCAGACTTGGCATAACCATCGTTATATCTAGGCACATATGTTTTCACACTGCCTCTGGCCGATTCATCGGCTATATTAACCATGCCTTTCGGGATAACGGGGTCATCTCCCCAAACAAAAACAGTTTGCTTTCTTTTTCCTGATTTCCTTGCCAACCATTCCCATTCTGCTTCTGTTAACAATCTATATCCATCAGCCTTATTATTAATAGCAAGCAATTTATTATTCTTTATATTGTAAACAGGCGTGAGCTTCTCCTTTGCACTTAACCAATTACAATATTTAACTGCATCAATCCACGATACAGAAACAACAGGATTACTTGCAGCACCGCTGACATTTTTATTGAATTTCTTATACTCGGCATAAGTGACTTCGTTAATACCAGCATAAAACGCACGCGTTAATTTTATTTGTTTAAGAAACTCGTTAGCTCTTTGTCCCAATTCACTTCGATCAGCACCCATCGTATATGTTTCAGAGGGTTTAAATAATTTTAATACTCCACCTGCATAATTTTTATACGTTGGTTTAGCTTCGCTTATTTTTGCCTGTTTCTCAGTAATTAAACGTACATCAATGACCTTCTCTCTTTTCGGATCGGGTACGATATTGACACTCTGACCACGATAGCCATTCTTCTTAATTGTGACTTTTTGTAATACAGAAGGTAACTCCAGTTTTAGTGGAGTCATTCCCATCGAGCGATTATTGATAATAACTTCAGCACTTGGTTCTGATTTTATATTGATAAAACCCGGCGCTTCTTTCAGTGCTATCGATAAATCGCGGGTTTGATCTGCTGATAAATTTAGCTCTATTTTCTCTGAATGGTAACCTGCTTTAGAGTATCGAATCTCGTTATCAACCAAGGCTTTTACTTTTATTTGTTTCTCGATTGGTATTGAAACATTATTTAAATACAACTCACCGCCTTCTGGAGTTAACTCTAGATTGACGGTCGCTTTCTTTACTTCAAGTTTATAATCTCGACTAACATCTGGATCGATTCTAGTAATTTTTACATCTTCAAAAATTGTTTCATAATTTTCTT
>JBMZNW010000013.1:13803-16477 GCA_049619915.1 Gammaproteobacteria bacterium | reverse complement strand
GCAAGTCCGTCAGGTAACCATAAAAATTACCCCACTCTCTACGTTCAACAACGATGGCTTCTTCTGGATACGTTACATTCTTAATACCGGCATTTAGTATCCACTCAAAGTCCAGTCCGGAAACATCGCGGTTACCTGTCTTGATTAAATCACGTTTAATGAAGTCACCTTCGTATTCAGGGTTACCCGCCCTTGAACGAGAGACCGTTTCTTCATCAACGACTTCGCCCATCATTTTCACTACTTCACTTTTCGGCGTTTCATAATAATCAAACACCGCAATATCCGCTGGCCAAAAATGGCCTAAGCCTCGCACGGCAATCAAGCCAATTAAACCGGCTACCATGATGATACAAATAGAAACGGCGCCCGCATTCAACCAGACAAAAGGCGCTCCCGAATTAAACCAATGTTTTATATTCATCTTCTTTTATAAGGAACTGTATTTAGTACGTAACCGCTGTCTAACAACTTCAGCAACGGTGTTGAAAAAGAATGTAATAGCAAAAAGAACTAAAGCACCAAGGAACAAGATTCGATAGTGCGTACTATCCACTTCTGTTTCTGGCATTTCTACAGCAATGTTTGCTGACATCGCACGAAAACCTTCAAAGATACTCATGTCCATGATGGCGGTATTACCTGTCGCCATAACAACAATCATCGTCTCGCCAACAGCGCGACCAAGCCCAATCATGACTGCTGAAAAAATACCTGGACTTGCCGTTAACAAAACAACACGGGTCATTGTTTGCCAAGGCGTTGCACCTAACGCAAGTGAACCTGTTGTTAAATGTTTAGGTACGCTATAAACCGCATCTTCACTAATTGAGAATATGGTTGGAATCACAGCAAAACCCATAGCAAAACCAACGACCATAGAGTTTCGTTGATCATAGGTAATGCCCATTTCTGTGCTTAACCATAATGGCATGTTGCCACCGAAAAATGTCGTTTCTATAGGCTGACTAATAGCGATTGAAAAAAACACTGCCACAATAATAACTGGCATCAATAAAGCTGCTTCCCAACCGTCTGGAATTTTATGTCGAAGGTGCTCTGGCACAAATTGCCATGCAGCTGCTGCGACAATAATACTCATCGGCACAAAAATAATTAACGCAAACATACCGGGCAAATGCGTTTCGGTAAAAGGCGCTAACCAAAGACCGGCGAGAAAACCAAGAATCACTGTCGGTAAGGCTTCCATGATTTCAATAGTCGGCTTAACAATCTGCCGCATCTTTGGCGCCATGAAATAAGCCGTAAACATTGCGCCAAGAATGGCTAGAGGAATAGCAAACATCATGGCATAGAAAGACGCTTTAAATGTGCCGTATGCCAGCGGCGTTAAACTAAACTTCGGTTCGAAATCACTACTGGCTGAAGATGATTGCCAAATATATTCAGGTTGCTGACGACTTTCGTACCAGACCTTGCCCCAGATTGATTGAAATGAAATTTCAGGGTGTTCATTATCAAAGTGCCAGAACTGTAATTCACTCTTATCATTTTCAATCAGGGCAGCATTAGCTCTTGGCGATAATATAATTTTGTTTAATGCTTGGTCATCTATCTGCTCCAACGCAACGGTACGATGTGCAGTTGTATGATAAATACCGAGTTCACCACTTTCATCGATAGCAACAAAACCTTTACGCGTATGTTCCGGTGCAATAGCTGTTATCGGTGATGTTTGATCATCGAAATATCGAATTTTTTCCAGCGTATAATTATTATCATCGTCTCTGACAGGAAACCATTGTGCAATCTGGCCACTGGAATCACCGATTAATATTGATATGCCGCCTGCTAGAAATTCTATTGCGGTAATTTTTACGCCATCATTAACAGCCATCACTTTTTGAACAAGACGAGGCTCGGCTTTATTACTGATGTCATAAAAATAGACATGACCATCAGTATCAGCGACATAAAGCTCACGCTGCTCAATATCCATTTTCAAATCAACAATATCTGCCGAGTCTATTAATAAGGTATTTTCTTCTCTAGTAATCTCAACCTCATCACTGAGCATATTCTCTTCTTTAATGATTAGGTTTATTTGTGCTTGCGAACCATGCGCCGCTATTGTTGCTTCATCTTCACTGTACTGAACACTGAGATGACTAACCTTTTCACCGACCGGATTTATTTGAATAGCCTGCTCACCAAATGGAAAGAAGATACTCGGCGTAATTAAACGTATGTCATCAGGGTAAGTAACAGCATATTCATGCTGGAAGAAAATAACCGAACCATCAGACAAACCTAAACCAACAGCTCTTTCTGTCTGATCGCCTGTCGATACCGACGTGATATTTACGCCTTCAGGAATATCTAAATCAATCGTTTTACGAATTTCACCATCTTTTGCAGAAAAAAAGATAACTTGCCCGAAATCATTAACACGCATAGCAACTTCGCGTTGCTCTTCAATGGCATAGACTAATGTTTTACCTACCTCAGCCTGAGCAGGCACAGAATAACTGGCCACTTCTTCAATATCTGCCGACTTGAACATCGGCAACACGACATAAAGCAAATAAAACGCGATCAGCACAATCGCAACAATAACGCCAATGCCACCAACAGCCATCAAATAACCGGTCGCGACATCTTTAATATGGCGATATTTTCGGAATTTACTTGCTGAAGTTGAGTTAAAGTCGGG
>JBMZNW010000013.1:11510-13793 GCA_049619915.1 Gammaproteobacteria bacterium | reverse complement strand
TCGACTGTATTTTCGTTCGTATTCATGGCCGCCATTCTAGATTTGCTTTATGACAGTTTTGTTACAATGGCGGGATATTGTTGTGAATTGCAGGTTTCAGAAAAGATTACAAGTTAAAGTAGATTGTTAAGGTTCTGCTCAGCGGGACATACGACTGAGTATTACCGAACATTCATAATTGGTAAAACCAATATGTGTTGCCATATATCGCAAGGCCACGACTATACTTCTTAGCAGCAGCGTCTTGATAACGTTTTTTATTTGATAGATATAAAGTTATTTGTGCGTACGCTTGATAATAAAAACCACTGCAATAAATACGGCGCAAGCAACGATAGATTGCAATAAGACAAATTTATTAGCCGGAATAATTATAAAATAGTTTTGATCTTTAATCAGAGCAGAAAAACTAGACACACAAAAAGGCATAATAAATAGCCTTGCCGTTTGCCAGTTAAGTTTAAACCAGTTCTTCTCGTCAGCTACGCTTAGCATTAAAGCCAAGCCTATTACTATGCTGATACCTAATGAATTAATCCAAAGCTTTAGATTAGCATCAAAATAGTTAAAAACCGTTATGAAATACCATATCAGATAACACCATAAGGCAGTTTTACCGGCTCTCAGATTCTTGATGTAATTAAATATCATTCAATAAAAACAGGTATTGGTGTAAAGCTAACTCGTTTTAAGTAATACATATAGGAACGGCTTCTTGTTTTAAAAGTTACTTTAGCTTGTTTGTAAAAAGGATAGCATAGATTATGAAATGGGATTGTTTAAAGATGTTGGTTTGAATCATTTGCTAAACCGAAAGGCGTAGCTTCGGGCGTCCTGCCTTCTCGCGATATTGCCTACAGGGATGTAGGTATGCGATTTCTTTTTGAAATCGCTATTTCCGAAGCACACCTCTCTTGGAGTTGCTGCTTAAAAAAACTATATTGAACCGAAAGGCGTCGCTTAGGGCTTAACTTCTCTTAATAATTAGCCAAACCGAAGCACGCCACTCTCGGACTTCCTGTCCTTCGTGGCATAAGTGCATCCTGCACAAAAAAACCCCGCCGGAGCGGGGTTAGATACAGACACTATAGTAGATAGGGGGGCTATCACATAAATGTCAGTTCTTTGCTTAACTTATTTAAGTTTAGCTAGTTCACCTTCAGCAACTTTCGCCGGAAGTGGAATATAACCGTCTTTTACAACAACAAGCTGACCAGTTTTAGAAAGAACCATTTTCATGAATTCTGTTTCCAAAGGAGGAAGCGCTTTATTTGGTTGTTTGTTAACGTAAACATATAGAAAACGACCTAGAGGATAATTACCTTTAGACGCATTTTCTGGTGTTGCAGCAATATATTCGCCACCTTCTTTTTTAGTCAAAGGAACAGCTTTAACACCTGACGTTTTATAACCAATACCGGAATAACCTAAACCATTAAGTGATTTGGTAATACCTTGAACAACTGAAGCTGAACCTGGTTGTTCGTTAACGCTATCTTTATAGTCACCTTTACAAAGTGCTTTCTTTTTAAAGTAGCCGTAGGTACCTGAGACCGAGTTACGACCATAAAGTTGCACAGGACGATTTGCCCAGTCACCGGTTAAGCCTAATTGACCCCAGGTTTTGATGTCGTTTGCATAACCACATTTACGGGTAGCAGAGAACATTGCGTCAACTTGTGGGATGGTCAGACCTTCGATTGGGTTATCTTTGTTTACATAGACAGCCAGTGCGTCAATTGCAACAGCGATAGGCGTTGGTTTGTAACCAAATTTACTTTCGAAAGCAGCAACTTCTTTGCTTTTCATCTTACGGCTCATAGGACCGAAGTTTGAAGTACCTTCACTTAATGCTGGTGGTGCGGTTGAAGAACCTGCAGCCTGAATTTGAACATTAACGTTTGGGTATAAGCGTTTGAACTCTTCTGCCCAAAAGGTCATTAAGTTTGCTAACGTATCAGAACCTACACTGCTGATGTTACCTGATACACCGCTAGCCTTAGCATAGTCAGCCAGACCAGCATCAACCTTGTCTTCTGCCATTACTGGCATTGAGAGAGAGAGCGCAACTAATATTGCAGAGATTCTCTTGATTTTCATTGTGGTTTATCCCCTTGAGATAATTAACGGAAACTGTTTAAAAAATACCGGGCAATTATCAGGAGGCGAAATGACACAATAGTTAAAAGAATGTTACAGTTTAATGACAAATGAGGAGTGTTAATTTCTTTTGAAGAAAGAAATTAATATCAGGCAGAAACAGCTGTATTTTTATTGTTTTCC
>JBMZNW010000013.1:9045-11500 GCA_049619915.1 Gammaproteobacteria bacterium | reverse complement strand
AAAAAACAACGAAAGACACTGCCTTTTCCAACTTCACTTTCTATATCAAGCTCTGCTTCGTATCGTGCTAAAGCATGCTTAACGATAGCCAAGCCTAAACCGGTACCGCCTTGTTCTCGCGAACGACCTTTATCAACACGATAAAATCGTTCTGTTAAGCGAGGAATATGCCGAGCTTCAATTCCAGCACCATTATCGCTAACAGTAAAATACGCACCGCGATCATGTTGCTGCCACTCGATATCTATAGTGCTGTTTTCAGGCGTGTATTGCACAGCATTAAAAACAAGATTAGAAAAAATACTGTGTAGCTCACGCTGACTTGCTTCAATGTATAAATCCGGATCAGCGTTTAAACTCATCTGATGTTTCATAAAGCCACTGATTGATTTTGCTTCACTTACTATGGCAGATAATACTTCCGGAACGGGTACTGTCTCTTTCGTTTTCTGAGATGAAGCTTCTTCCAAGCCTGAAAGTTGCAATAAGTCTTCTATCAAGTTTTGCATACGACTCGTTTGAGATCGCATTTGCTTAATATAATTTACCCATTGCTCAGGACACTCTGCATCATCAACAAAACCTTCAAGATAACCTGATATCACCGTTAATGGTGTGCGTAATTCATGTGATGCATTAGCAATAAAGTCTCTGCGCATTTGATTGATACGCGAAATAGCGGTCACATCTCTGGCAACCAGTAGTTTTTGCGTATCGCCATAAGACGACAACCTGATTTCCAAAACCAGTTTGTTATCTAATGGCGATGAAATTTGCAGCCCTTTTTGTAATTCATCACCACTCGAGTTTAAATAAGCAACTAATTTCGGATGTCTGACTAAATTGGGAAGTCTCAGACCGCTATCTTTGGGCCAGTTTATTCCGATGTACTCTTGTGCTTTTACATTCGCCCATTCAATTTCATTGTGCTCCCCCAAAACAATAACGGCATCGGGCAAAGCGCGCGTTGCTTCTTGAAAGCGTTTTAAATAACCAGAGAGTTTCTGTTTACGTGATTTATTTCTATCACGCAAATAATCGACTTCGCGACAAATCTCATCAATTAAACCTGATTGCGACGGCCCACCCGTTTCCTGTCGTTTTTGTAACCAAATGAGAATCTTCGAATATTCTTTATATTGCCACCATATAAAGATGAGTAAACCAATGACGAGACAATGAGGAATGTAGCCGGAAACAAAGCCAACTAAAGCGCTTAAAAAAAAGACTCCGAAGAAGCGCCAAAAATCATACTTCATAATGAATCAAACTAACGTGTAGAAAACCGATACCCAACACTTCGAACTGTTTGAATAAACTTATCAAACCCAAACGGCTCAAGCGTTTTTCTGAGACGGCGAATATGGACATCAACCGTACGCTCCTCAACATAAACATTCTCACCCCAAACCTGATCGAGCAGTTGAGAGCGACTATACACCCGTTCGGGATGTCCGATAAAGAAATGAAGCAATTTAAATTCAGTTGGACTGATATCGATATCTTGCCCATCTGCTGATACGCGGTACGTTTCCGGATTAAATAACAGGCCTTCCACTTCAATCACACCGGAATCCTTAGAACCGGAATATCGTCGCAAAACGGCTCTGACTCTAGCAATCAACTCTTTAGTGGAAAAAGGTTTAGTAATGTAATCATCGGCACCTGTCTCAAGCGCGCGCACTTTATCTTCTTCTGCGCCTTTAGCCGTTAACATAATAATAGGAATATCGCGTGTTTCCGGGACGCTGCGTAAACGGCGGGCATAATCAACACCGCTCATGCCCGGCAACATCCAGTCAAGTAAGATCAAATCAGGAGGGTCAGATTCAATTGTCGCTCTTGCTATTTCAACGTCACCCGCCTCTTTGCAATCAAAACCTTCTTTCATCAAAGCATAGCCAAGCATGTCACGAATCGCTTCTTCATCTTCGACAATTAATATTTTTTCTTTCATAAAATTTAAGTCTGAATCAAGCATGCCGCTATTTAAAGGTAACAATATTACAGTTTCATGACAAAAAAGGCTCAAGGAAATTACAAGATAAGTCGTTATTTAAGTATCTAATAAATTACATCAGGTATTGTCATGTTGCGGTCATGTTTCCTTAATATTTTTGTCATACAAAATTCATTCAGCTGCAACAGTTCTTGCCTATCGTTACGCCTTCAAAATTTGGGGAAGCTTTCTATTCGTTTTTTTGTAGGGAGCATCACAGTTTTAAAGGTTTATTTAATCCATTTTGTAAGGAGAATTATTGTGTTTAAAAAGGCACATCTAAAAAGTTTGCTTGGCGCTACCATGATTGGTGCTATGGCAGCTATATCAACCCCGGCAATGGCGACTAACGAAGCTATGCTGGATTTACTCAAAATCTTAAAAGATAAAGGCAGCATTACTGAAGCTGAATACGAACTTTTACAAAACGCAGCAAAAGCAGATGGCGAAAAAGCT
>JBMZNW010000013.1:0-9035 GCA_049619915.1 Gammaproteobacteria bacterium | reverse complement strand
GAAAAAGCTGAAGGAAACGCTAATGAAATAAAGGCCAAAGTTGATAAAGCCACCAAGGAAATGCCTACCATCGATACCAAAGGCAAGCTGCAAATTACATCTCAAGATGGTAATTACAAATGGCGTATCGGTGGTCGTTTACAAGCTGATACAACCTTTGGTCTGGGCGATACCAACTTTACTTCTGAAGGCGGTAATCCTGTTACGGAATTTCGTCGCGCACGAATCTACTTAAGCGGCGAAATGCATAAACTTTGGAAATTCAAGTTCCAATATGATTTTGCAGGTCAATCTGCCGCTTCATCAGTATCTGGTACTTCAGTCCGTGGCGACGCAGCTTCAACAGATGGTATTAGAGACGCTTATATCGCTTATAAAGGGTTTAAACCTGTTACCATTACCTTAGGTCATCATAAAATGCCTTTGAGTATGGAAGAATTAACCAGCTCAAAATACATCACCTTTATTGAACGTTCACAGTTAGTAAATGGCATTGTTGCTGATACAGGTGGTGGTCGTCAGTACGGTATTTCCGCAAAAGGTCACTTCAACGATATGTTTACTGCTGCTTTAGGCGCATATGCAGGCTCAGCAAATGAAGATACATCAGACTCTCAGGCTGGTCTTGTTGGACGTGTAACGTTTTCACCTATTCATGAAAAAACCAAAATGGTTCACTTAGGTCTTGGTTTTGAGCATTCAAGAGATCAAGGCGGTGGCTTCAATATTGACGGTGAACCAGAAATTCATCCTGGCCCAGACGTCCTTGAAAACGAAGGCGGTAGTCACAGAGAGTCAAATACATGGGTTGCTGAAGCAGCGGGTATTTATGGTCCTTTCGCTATTCAAGCTGAATACGCATCAAATGAATTATCAGAGTCTAACGCCGGAAATCCTGACATAGATGCAGACGCATGGTATATCTATGGTAGTTACTACCTGACTGGCGAATCACGTAACTATAAATGGGAGAAAGGTTCATATAGCCAAACCAAAGTTAAAAATCCTTTAGGTAAAGGTGGTTATGGTGCATGGGAGGTTGCATTACGTTACACCAGCGGTGAATTTGATAACGATATTGCATCGGCTGCCTCATCTGATGCAGATATCATTACTGCAGGTTTGAACTGGTATCCAATCAACAATGTACGCTTCTCTGCCAACTACGTTAATGTTCTTGATGGAAACACATTAGCAGACGGAGAGCTTGGTGGCGATACAGATACAGGCTTAGCGGAAGATGCTGAATATTTCATCTTACGTGGTCAATGGTACTTCTAAGTAGTCGTTAATCTCCCTCTAGAGATGGAACCCCGCTTCGGCGGGGTTTTTTTATCTCCATGGAAGGAGTGTATATCGCGAGAGGGCAGGACGCCCGAAGCAACGCCTTTCGGTTCAATGTAGTTTTTATCAAACAGCAGCTCCAAGAGTGGCGTGTTTCGGAAATAGCGATTTCAAAAAGCAAACTGAACACAAACGACGTGTGTTCAGAATGAACTCCATCAAAAACTAATCCCTCACCCGAACAAATGAAGAATCTTTCTTAAAAAATTACCTAATTCAGAGAATTGTTTAAGCGCTATTGTATGGCTAGGATGAACACTCATTTTTTGAACGGAAAACAAGGATAAGGAGATATAAAATGAAACTCATCAATTCTATTGTTCTAACTTTACTTTTAACTCTACCTGTCATTGTCTTTAGCGCAGATAAAATAAATATCAATACTGCTGACAAGGAAACCTTAATGTCTGTCATAAAAGGCGTTGGCGAAAAGAAAGCTGAAGCAATCATCACTTATCGTGAAGAAAACGGTGATTTCAAGTCAGTCGATGACTTGGTCAATGTCAAAGGTATTGGCCAAGGCATAATAGAAAAACACAAAGAACAACTCGCTGTTTCTGACTAAAACTTCATTAGCTTAATTAAAGGCCTACTAAAATGTAGGCCTTTTTTATTTGGCAAAACCTAGTAAATATATATTTTACATAGGATATAGTCTCTCTTATCTAGCGGCTTAAGCTTTTCCAACTCCTCACGCTACGGTATCCTTGCCTCATTTTTAAATTACTACAATAAATAAGCATGGATAATGAATATAACCCGGGCCAAATTGAGTCCGAGGTACAGAAAAAATGGGAAGACAGTAATGCCTTCCACGTAACCGAAGATTCGAATAAAGAAAAGTTTTATTGCCTTTCAATGTTTCCTTATCCCAGCGGCAAACTGCACATGGGGCATGTTCGAAACTATGCTATCGGCGATGTCATCAGTCGCTATCAACGCATGCAAGGCAAGAATGTATTACAACCGATGGGTTGGGATGCGTTTGGTCTACCTGCTGAGGGTGCGGCAATAAAAAATAATGTGCCGCCTGCAAAATGGACTTATGAAAATATTGACTATATGCGTGGGCAATTAAAACGTCTTGGTTTTGCTTATGACTGGGATCGCGAACTGGCTACCTGTAGCCCTGACTATTACCGTTGGGAACAGTGGTTCTTCACCAAACTGCATGAAAAAGGTCTGGTTTATAAAAAGACTTCTGTTGTTAACTGGGACCCGGTTGATCAAACTGTGTTAGCGAATGAACAGGTTATTGATGGCAAAGGCTGGCGTTCAGGTGCAACGGTGGAAAAACGTGAAATTCCACAATGGTTTTTAAGAATCACCGATTATGCTGATGAGTTATTAAACGATCTGGAAAAACTTCCCGGTTGGCCCGATGCCGTGCGTACCATGCAGGCGAATTGGATCGGCCGCTCTGAAGGTGTTGAAGTTGAATTTAAAATGGAAGACAGTGATGAAACACTACGCATCTATACAACGCGACCAGATACCATCATGGGTATTACTTATATGGCTGTCGCAGCAGAACACCCATTGGCATTAGCCGCCGCTGAAAATAATGCGAACCTGCGTATCTTTATTGATGAATGTAAAAGTGGCGGCACCAGCGAAGTCGAAATGGAAACCATGGAAAAGAAAGGGTTGCCGCTCGACATTAATGTTGTTCACCCGATCACTGGTGAATTGATTCCATTATGGGTATCAAACTTCGTCTTAATGGGCTATGGCACAGGTGCAGTTATGTCTGTTCCCGGGCACGATCAACGCGACTGGGAATTTGCGAATAAATACAACATCCCTATTAAACAAGTTATCGCACCTAAAGACGGCGACGAACACGACTTAGCAGAATCCGCCTATACAGAGAAAGGTAAATTAATAAACTCAAACCAGTTTGATGGCATGACATCAAAACAAGCGTTTGATGCGATAGCTGATTTTGTTGAACAGAATAATTGCGGTAACCGTAAAGTAAATTATCGTTTACGCGACTGGGGAATTTCCCGACAACGTTATTGGGGTTGTCCGATTCCGGTTATTAATACCAAAGACGGTAATGCTGTTGCTGTTCCTGAAGATCAATTACCGGTTGTACTGCCAGAAGACATTGAGTTTGAAGGTATTAGCTCACCGATTAAATCGATGCCAGAATTTATTAATGTCGACGCGCCAGATGGCAGCGGCCCGGCAGAAAGAGAAACCGATACATTTGATACTTTCTTTGAATCTTCCTGGTATTTTGCGCGTTATTGTTGCCCGGATAATGAAGAAGCGATGCTGGATGAACGCGCTAATTACTGGCTGCCAGTTGATCAGTATGTTGGCGGTATTGAACATGCAATCCTACATTTACTTTATGCACGCTTCTTTCATAAGTTGATGCGCGACTTAGGTTTATTAACAAGCGACGAACCTTTTGCCAACCTGCTAACACAGGGCATGGTCTTAAAAGACGGTTCAAAAATGTCTAAATCAAAAGGCAATACCGTCGACCCACAAGCTTTAATTGAAAAGTATGGTGCAGACACCGTTCGTTTATTCATGATGTTCGCTGCACCACCAGAACAAAGTCTGGAATGGTCAGATGCGGGCGTTGATGGGGCATCACGTTTTCTTAAACGTTTATGGAAACTCGCCAGCATACATATTAATGAAGGCAAAGCAGCTGAACTGGATAAAACAGCATTAACTGATGCGCAACGTGAGTTACGCCGTAAGATTCATTTAACCATTGATAAAGTGAATGACGATATTGGTCGACGTTATACTTTCAATACGGCTATTGCTGCCGTTATGGAAATGATGAACGCCTTATCAAAAGCAAATATCGAAAGTGAAAATGATCATGCCATTATGCATGAAGGCATAGAAACAGCGACCTTATTATTGTCGCCTATTGTGCCTCATATCACTGATGCCATTTGGATTGCTCTTGGGCATGAAGAAGAATTAATCAACGCAAAGTGGCCGAAGTCTGATCCAGAAGCACTTGAACAAAGCGAAATCAAAATGGTAATTCAGGTCAATGGCAAACTCAGCAGCGATATCACCGTAGATAAAAATGCAGATAAGGAACAAATTGAAGCCTTGGCGCTGGAAGATGAAAAAATAAAACGGAAAATCGAGGGAAAAACGGTCAGGAAAATCATCGTTATTCCCGGACGTTTAGTGAACATCGTAGCATCATAAGGTAGAATTGCCGCTTAAAACATAAACCGTTTGAGGACTTTGAGATGAAAATGCGTATATTAATGATAGGCCTGCTGCTGTTGACCAGTGCATGCGGCTTTCACTTACGTGGTTCTCAAACGGCAAAATTTAATATAGACAATGTTTATATCCATTCTTCATCTGCAACAAAACTTGCAGCCGAAGTGAAATTGCAATTAACCAGTTCCGGCGCGTCTGTTGCAACATCAGCAGAAACAGCAAAATATGTTCTGGTATTAAAACAAGAAAATTTTGAAAAATCAGTATTAAGTGTTAACGCGGGAACAGGTAAAGTCGAGGAATATCAAATTCTGTATACGGCGAAAATGGATGTGAGCCAGAGCGACGGCAAACTCATTGCAGAAGATGATCGAATTAGCACATCGCGTGATTTTACTTTTGACGAAAATGCAGTCCTGGGTAAATTCTCTGAAGAAGAACTGCTACAAGAAGATATTATTCGTCGAGCAGCCAGTCAGGTATTAAGACGTTTACAGGCATTAACGGCAAAATAATACTACGTTAGCAAATGCGCTTACGCCCTGATCAGTTAAATAGTCATTTACAAAAATCCAGCCTCGCTCCCATTTATTTTGTTAGTGGTGATGAACCATTACAAAAACTGGAATGCGTTGATCAATTACGCATGAGCGCACGTGCACAAGGCTATGAAGAACGCCTTGTGTTTAATGTTGATAAATCGTTTGACTGGAATTCCATTAACGATGCATCAGCAAACCTATCCTTGTTTGCCAGTCGTCGTATTATTGAATTACGCATGAACTCACCGAAACCGGGTAAAGAAGGCGGCAAAGTTTTACTCGAATATGCAGAACAACTAAACGAAGATAATCTATTGATTATCAGTTCAGACAAACTTGATAAAAGCGCACAAAATAATAAATGGGTAAAAGCCATTGAAAAAGTCGGCGCACTAATTCAAGTCTGGCCAGTTAGTCCGGCACAACTTCCGAGCTGGATACAAAACAGACTGCAATCAAAACAAAAACGTATTACGCTCGATGCTGCGCGTTTAATTGCCCTTCGTGTTGAAGGCAATCTGTTAGCGGCACAACAGGAAATCGATAAACTGATTTTATTAATCGAGAAAGATGATATCGACACAGAAGATGTCATCGCGGCTGTCGCAGACAGTTCTCGTTACGATGTGTTTGATTTAATCGACAGTGCTTTTCTAGGCAATACCAATAGAACCTTACACATGTTGCAAGGTTTGAGAAACGAAGGAACAGAGCCGATGGCATTATTCGGCGCCTGGATGTGGGAATTTAGAAGACTGTGTTCTATCGCTTATCAATATGAGTCCGGCGTGAACCTTGAAAGTCTGTTTAAGTCATACCGAATCTGGGATCAAAAGAAACGTTCGATGAATGCGGTTTTACAACGTCATTCAAGTCAATCTTTTGATAAACTATTAAAGTTCTGCGCGACAATAGACAGAACATTAAAAAGTAGCCGAAGAGAACAGGCCTGGGATCAATTTAATACATTGTTATTGGCAATCGCTGGTGTGAATACAACAAAACTACAACTATCATAAAAGAGCTTATGGACATTAAACAATACATGCTGAATTTAGGCCAACGCGCCAGAGCTTCCGCTGGTTTAATGGCGCGCGCAACAACGGCGCAAAAAAATAACGCGCTTAATGCGATTGCAGAAAACATTATTAAACACCGTGGTGCATTAGCTAAAGCGAATGAAGAAGATTTAAAAGCCGCTAAAGAAAAACAGCTTGAGTCGGCTTTGGTTGATCGACTGGAACTAACTGATGCGCGTATCGACTCAATGGTTGAAGGCTTACATCAAATAGCCAGCTTAAGTGATCCTATTGGCACAATAACCGATCTTGCGTTGCGTCCTAGCGGTATTCAGGTTGGTAACATGCGTGTACCTTTAGGTGTAGTCGGCATTATTTATGAATCCAGACCTAATGTAACGGCAGATGCTGCTGCGCTTTGTATCAAGTCAGGTAATGCAACGATCCTGCGTGGTGGTTCAGAAGCATTAAACTCAAATCAGGCTATAGCAAAATGTATAAATATCGGCATGGTTGAAGCGGACTTGCCACAAGAAGCCGTACAAGTTATCTCAACAGCAGATCGTGCTGCTGTCGGTGAGTTACTAACAATGCCTGAATTTGTCGATGTGATTATTCCTCGCGGCGGTAAAAGTTTAATTGAACGCATCAGTAATGAAGCACGTATGCCTGTGATAAAACACCTTGATGGTATTTGTCATGTTTACATTGATAACGATGCTGATATTGATAAAGCAGTAAAAATTGCTTTTAACGCAAAAACACATCGCTATGGTGTTTGTAATGCGATGGAATCTTTACTGGTGGCAAAATCTGTTGCGAAAGAAGTATTCGATAAACTCGCGCCACTATATAAAGAAGCAGGTGTTGAGATTCGTGGTTGTGCAGAATCAGCAAAGCTTATTGAAGACATTAAAGTAGCAACAGATGAAGATTATGCAACAGAATATCTGGCACCAATATTATCATTGAAAATTGTTGCCGATGTTGATGAAGCCATGCAGCACATTAATCAATATAGCTCGCAACATACTGATGCGATTGTGACTGAAAACTACACAACATCGCGTCGATTTTTACGTGAAGTTGATTCAAGCTCAGTCATGGTCAATGCCTCAACACGTTTCGCCGATGGTTTTGAATACGGCCTTGGTGCTGAAATTGGGATTAGTACCGATAAGTTTCATGCACGCGGCCCTGTTGGCTTGGAAGGTTTAACCTCAAAAAAATATATCGTTCTAGGCGATGGGCATATCCGTAACTAATCAATTCAATTTGATTATTACAAAATCTCTTACCATACTTAGTTTAATGTTAGCTACTTTTGAAAAATGAGGTCGATTGGAATCCTTGGTGGCACTTTCGACCCGATACACAATGCACACCTTCTGCTTGCGCGCGAAGCATTGCAACAACTCAAGCTTGATCAAATACGTTTTATTCCAGTTAATATCCCGCCTCATCGAGATAAACCCATTGCAACGTCATCACACAGGAAACAAATGATAGAACTTGCAATAGCAGAAGAAGCAAAGTTTCATCTTGATTGTCGTGAACTAGATTGTGACGAAACGTCTTACAGCATCAATACGCTTAAATCTCTCAGACAGGAGTTTGTCGAAGACTCTTTGAGTTTAATTGTTGGACAAGATGCATTTAACAAGATTGATAGCTGGAAAGACTGGCAAGAACTATTAGACTACGCGCATATTATCGTCGCAAATAGACCGAATGAATCAGCAAATGATATTTCAAAAGAATTAAAAGGCTGGATAGAAAATAATAAAACAAACGATAAAACCGAGATAACAGACAAAACAGCAGGGCAACTTTATTTTATTGAAATACCTGAGCTTGGTATTTCTTCAAGCATGATTCGTCAAAATATTAAACAACAAAAACCTATCAACGATTTATTACCTGTAACAAACCAACAATATATAAATGAGAATAAACTTTATCTGGATACTGCATGAATAATAAAGAACTTATCGATATCACTCTCGAAGCACTTGATGATGTAAAAGCAATAGATGTTGTTGTTTTTGAAGTCAGTAAATTAACCAGCATTTCTGATTACATGATTATTGCCAGCGGCAAATCAAAGCGACAAGTCGCAGCACTCGCAGACAAAGTCGTCGAAGCAGCGAAAAAAAATAATGTTAAACCTTTAGGTGTAGAAGGAAAAACAGAAGGCGAATGGGTGCTAGTTGATCTTGGCGATATTATTGTGCACATCATGTACCCGGAAACGCGCGAGTACTATCAACTGGAAAAACTTTGGGGAGCGACAGAGGATACAAATACTGCTCAAGCTGAAAGTTAATTAACTGATATCATGCAGATTGATTTAATCGCTGTTGGTAAAAAAATGCCAACATGGATAGAGTCAGGATTTAAAGAATACACAAAACGCTTACCAAAAAATATTAATTTCAAACTGATTGAAATCACTCCGGCCACACGCAGTAAAAATAATAACGCAGACAACTATAAGCATAAAGAACAAGAAAAGATCGAAGCAGCACTATCTCCGAAAAGCATCATCATTGCCTTAGATGAACGCGGCAAATCAATTAACAGCCAACAGCTCGCTAAGCAACTACAAAGCTGGAACGACGATAATCAACATATTAGCTTAATCATCGGCGGCGCAGATGGCTTAAATGAATCACTCAAAAAGAAAGCAAACCAACTCTGGTCATTATCAGCAATGACATTACCGCATGGATTGGTAAGAGTAATGATAGCCGAACAAATTTATAGAGCTTGGAGCATTACTCAGAATCACCCTTATCATCGAGAGTAGCTCTTTTAGTTTTTAAATCTTTTTAAAATTGTTTTGCGCTTGATAGCGCCCTACTTTTCTTCATAGAAAAGTAGGCAAAAGAACTTCTCCCTAATGTCATGACCT
>JBMZNW010000012.1:12096-16677 GCA_049619915.1 Gammaproteobacteria bacterium | reverse complement strand
GAAGATGTTGAACGTTTTCCTGAACTGGCTGATGCCATGGGATTAACGGTAAAAGAATTACATGCAACATTACGCGACCGCATGAATCGCGAATTTATTTATTTAAAACGTCATGCTAACCCAGCGCTTGTTAAAAAAGTGCAAGAGTTGGGTATAAGAGGTGTTTCAACGCAGCGAGAGTACAAACGTTATTACCCTGCTGCGGAAGTGACGTCACATATCATTGGTTTTACCAATATTGATGATCAGGGGCAGGAAGGTTTGGAACTGGCTTACGATGATTGGTTAAGTGGTAAAACCGGTAAGAAACGTGTTTTAAAAGATCGTTTAAATCGTATTGTTGAAAATATAGAAAGTATTGAACCTTCTGAGCCGGGAAAAGAACTGAAGTTAAGTATTGATCGACGCATTCAGTATCTGGCTTATCGTGAACTGGCAGCAGCAGTTAAATACCATCGAGCTAAGGGTGGTTCATTGGTGATGCTTGATGTTAGAACGGGTGAAGTCATGGCGATGGTTGGTCAGCCTTCATATAACCCGAATAATCGTAAAAAATTAAAGAGTCATTTTTATCGTAATCGTGCAGTGACTGATGTGTTTGAACCAGGCTCAACAATGAAACCTTTTTCAGTTGTAGCTGGTTTGGAAGCAGGTACGTATCAACCGCATACACCGATTAATACTTCACCCGGTTTTCTCAAGGTTGGCGATCATACCGTGCGTGATATGCGTAATTACGGTGATATTGATGTCACCAAAGTTATAACCAAGTCCAGCAATGTCGGTGCAAGTAAAATTGTTTTATCACTCGAACCGGAAAAATATTGGGACGTGTTATCACGTTTAGGTTTTGGTCAGCAAACAGGTAGTGCCTTTCCTGGTGAATCTTCAGGCTTATTGAATCCATATAACACATGGTCGGATGTTGAAATGGCAACGATGTCGTTTGGTTATGGTTTATCAGTGACGCCATTGCAACTAGCACATGCTTATTCTGTTTTAGCTAATGGCGGTGTTTTGTTACCCGTTTCCTTTTTAAAAGTTGAAGGTTCTGTTTCCGGTAAACGTGTATTGGAGGAAAGAGTAACGCGACAAGTTAGAAAGATGTTGGAAACAGTTGTATCAACAGAAGGTACCGGTAAGCGTGCAGCGATAAGAGGTTATCGGGTTATAGGTAAAACAGGGACGGTACACAAATCTGTGCGCGGTGGTTATTCAGAAGATCGTTACTTGTCATTGTTTGCAGGTATAGCGCCGGCCAGTCAGCCACGTTTTGCCATGGTTGTACTGATTGATGAACCTGGTGGCGGTGATCACTATGGTGGTGTTGTTGCTGCACCTGTTTTCTCAAGAGTTATGGAAGGCGCGTTTCGTATTCTGAATATACCGCCTGATGATTTGCCGGCGATTACCAGCCCCATTATGGCGAACAGTTTTCAGCCCGATCAGGTTAAGGGGTTTGATTGATGATGACGGCTGAAACAATGAACTTTTCAAAATCATTGTCTGAATTGTTAATTGGATTCGTAGAGGATATCGCTCCTATTAATGTAAGCGGCATTGCAATTGATAGTCGTCTTGTAAATAAAGGCGATCTATTTATGGCTTATCGCGGCAGTACTGTTAATGGTATTGATTATATTGACGATGCAATTAAAGCAGGTGCTGTCGCTATTTTAGTTGATAAAGATGAAGAATTAGATGCTGCTTCAATATCAGTACCGACGATTAGTATTGCAAACTTGCGTAAGCAAGCCGGCGTTATTATCAGCCGTTTTTATAATGAACCATCAGAACAAATGCATCTTGTTGGTGTGACCGGAACCAATGGTAAGACAACAGTTTCATATATGACTGCTCAAGTTATGCATGCGTTAGGAAAACAATCAGCTGTAATAGGCACTATTGGTAATGGGCCGTTTGGAAGAATAGAGTCTGATAAAACAACAACACCTGATCCAGTGAAATTACATTCATTGTTTGCTGAATGGGTAAATAATATTGATGCAGTCGCTATGGAAGTTTCTTCACACGCACTGGATCAAGGACGGGTTGCAGGAACTCATTTTGATACGGCAATCTTTACAAACTTGAGTCGTGATCATCTTGATTATCATCAAAGCTATGAAGAGTATGCCGATGCCAAGTTTCAATTATTTAAATCGTCTGGTTTAAGCAATGCCATTATTAATATTGACGATGATTATGGTGTTAAGTTTGTTAAGCAATTACCAGAAGATTTAAAAGTCATTGCTTATTCGACTAAAGTAAAAATTCTGGAAATAGATAATCAAAATATTCAGTTTGTTTATTGCGAAAAAATAGAAACAGATCAATTTAAAACAGTATTAACTGTTCAAAGCCCATGGGGACAAGTCACGATTCAGACTGCTTTATTAGGTGCTTTTAATATTGACAATACATTAGCTGTATTTTCAGCATTATGTCTTTATGGACTGTCAGCAGAAGAAGTTGCGAAAGCATTATCAGAATTTAATGGTGTGCCGGGTCGGATGGAATGTTTTTCCAAACAGGATAAACCTCTGCTTATTGTTGATTATGCGCACACGCCGGATGCACTGGAAAAAGCATTACAGGCGTTGAAACCTTATAGTGAGGGTAAGTTACATTGTGTTTTTGGTTGTGGCGGTGATCGTGACGCAGGCAAACGTTCACAGATGGGTAGCATTGCAGAAGCACTCTCTGATCATATTGTTATAACAAACGATAACCCGCGTACTGAATCAGAAGAACGCATTGTTGAACATATTCTCGAAGGAATTAAAGATAAGTCTAATGTAACAATCACACATGATCGCTCTGAAGCAATAACCGCTACATTTTTAAACGCTGATGCAGACGATATTGTTCTCGTTGCTGGCAAAGGCCATGAGACAACCCAACAAATTGGCACAACATTTTATCCATTCAGTGATCGCGAATTGGCAAGGCGCTTAACGGAAGGTGAAGCATGATTAGTATGTCGCTTTCTAAAGCAGCAGTAGCAATTAACGCAACATTAATTGGTGAGGACCAAATCTTTACTGGTTGCAGTACTGATACGCGAACAATAGAAAACGGGAATTTATTCATAGCATTAAATGGTGAAAATTTTAATGGCCATGATTTTGTTCCTAAAGCTGAAGAAAGCGGCGCTTCATCATTGTTATTAGCGGATGATGTTAAGCATTCGAAATCTGTATTAAAAGTTGAAGATACACGCAAAGCGATGGGGCTGTTGGCGAAAAGCTGGCGTGAGGAATTATCGATTCCGCTTGTTGCTGTTACCGGCAGTAATGGTAAGACAACCGTTAAAGAAATGCTCAGTAGTATTCTTTCGGAAATTTCTGAAGTACATGCGACAGCTGGTAATTTTAATAATGATATTGGTGTGCCATTGACCTTATTTGGTTTGGATAAAAAGCATCAATATGCTGTTATTGAAATGGGTGCAAACCATCCTGGCGAAATTAAATGGTTAAGTTCAATAGCACGTCCGAATATTGCCGTTATAACACAATGTGCACCTTCGCATTTGGAAGGGTTTGGCAGTATAGAAGGTGTTGCCAAAGCAAAGGCAGAAATCTATTCCGGTTTGCAGCCTTCCGGCACTGCCATTATTAATGCAGACGATGATTATGCTGATTTTTGGAAACAAACATGCAAAGACTTAAAGCGATTTAGTTTTGGTATTAAGTCTGAATCAGCAAACGTAACAGCAAGGAATATTGAAACGTTAACTGAAAGTAATGCGATCAAATTTGAATTGCATTGTGATCAACAGTCCATAGAAATCATCTTGCCTCTGTCTGGTGAACATAATGTCATGAATGCATTAGCGGCAGCGGCCTGTTGTTTAAGTTTAGATGTTTCACTGGAAACAATAAAAGCTGGTCTCGAAAAAATGTCGGCAGTCAAAGGCCGCTTGCAAATAAAAGCGGGTAAACAGGGGTCCCGTATTATTGATGATACTTATAATGCAAATCCAAAGTCACTCAGTGCTGCGATTAATGTGTTGAATAAATACAGTGGCTCCCGCTATTTGGTCTTAGGTGATATGGGCGAGCTGGGTGAAACTGCAATAGAACATCATATCGAAGCAGGGAAGTTGGCGCGATCAGTAGGTATAGATGGTTTATTTTGTATTGGTGAATTGAGCCTTCATGCAAAACAGAGTTTTGGTGATGGCGCAGTTCATTTCAGTTCTTATGATGAACTTGAAAACAGTTTGCTGGATTCATTAACTGAAGATACGACTTTATTAGTTAAAGGTTCCCGTTATATGCAAATGGATCGCGTTGTTAATTCATTAGTTGAGGAGCAAAAATAAATGTTACTTTGGCTAACTGAATACCTCGCTCAATTTTATAGCGGTTTTAATGTCTTTAGTTATCTCACGCTGCGAATAATTCTCGGTGTATTAACGTCACTCTTTATCTCTTTCGTCTTTGGTCCGTATTTGATTCGTCGTCTAACGCATAAACAAATTGGACAAAGTGTCAGAGACGATGGGCCTGAATCGCATCTGCAAAAATCAGGTACGCCAACAATGGGCGGCTTGTTAATTCTGGTTTCAATTAT
>JBMZNW010000012.1:0-12086 GCA_049619915.1 Gammaproteobacteria bacterium | reverse complement strand
TTTCGCAATCTGTCGCGATTCTATCTTGATGAACACGATTCAATTATTTTCAGTACTTTATGTTGGGCTGATATCAGTAATCGCTATGTTCTGGTTTGTCTGATTGTTACTTTTCTATTTGGTCTTATCGGTTTGGTTGATGATTACAAGAAAGTTATTCACAACGATTCGAAAGGTTTGATCGCACGCTATAAATACGCCGCACAATCGATTGTTGCCATAGGTGCAGCGATTTATTTATATCAATCAGCAACCCTGCCTGTAGAAACAGAATTAATCGTTCCCTTTGTTAAGTCATGGGTTTTTGATTTGGGTTGGTTTTATATTGTACTGGCTTACTTTGTCATTGTTGGTTCAAGTAATGCCGTCAACTTAACAGATGGACTTGATGGCCTGGCAATACTGCCAACAGTATTAGTTGCCGGTGCGTTGGCTATCTTTGCTTATGCTACCGGTCATATTCGTTTCGCTGAGTATCTTGGTATTCCTTATGTGCCCGGCGTTGGTGAAGTAGCTGTTTTTTGTGCTGCCATTACCGGTGCCGGTCTTGGCTTTCTCTGGTTCAATACGTATCCCGCACAGGTTTTTATGGGTGACATTGGCGCGCTTGCATTAGGTGCTGCTCTGGGTGTGGTTGCTGTTGTGACAAGACAGGAACTCGTGCTTTTTATTATGGGTGGGATTTTTGTGATGGAAACTGTCTCAGTCATTTTGCAAGTCGGCTCTTTTAAATTGACCGGTAAAAGAATTTTTAGAATGGCGCCATTACATCATCACTATGAACTTAAAGGCTGGCCGGAACCGCGTGTCATCGTACGATTCTGGATCGTTACGGTAATTCTGGTTTTGATTGGTTTGGCCAGCTTGAAGATACGTTGAGGAAGATGGCTTGTTTTGTAATGCAGAAAAGAAGATAACTATGAATGAAACTGACTTACATTTTGATGTAGTTATAGTCGGTCTGGGAAAGACCGGGCTTTCATGCGTGCGTTATTTAAGCAAGCAAAGTTTAAACATTGCTGTGACGGATAGTCGTTTTCAACCGCCAGAACTGACAAGTTTTAATAATGAGTTTATGTCAGTGCCAGCTTATCTTGGCGAAATAAAAAAAGAAGTTTTATTAGCAGCAGAACAAGTCGTCCTAAGTCCTGGCGTATCGTTGCAAGAGGATAATATTAAACAAGCGATTGCGAATGGCATTCCTGTTATTGGTGATATTGAATTATTTTGTCAACAAGCTAACGCACCGATTATTGCTATTTCAGGCTCAAATGGAAAAAGCACAGTAACAACATTAGTTGCTGAAATGACGCGTAATGCAGGTTTGAAAACTTGTGTTGGTGGAAACCTGGGAACACCGGCGCTTGATTTGTTGAATGAAGCAACACCCGATGTTTATGTTTTAGAGTTGTCTAGTTTTCAATTGGAAACTACTTTTTCATTAAACGCACATGCCAGTGCTGTTTTAAATGTGTCTCCTGACCATATGGATCGCTATGCTTCTCTGGAAGATTATGCCAGTGCCAAGAATAAGATCTATTCCGGCCAGGGTGCCATGGTTATTAATCAAGATGATGCCATTGTTAACGCAATGACTGATGCCTCAAGAAAAAGTGTTTCGTTTTCATTAGATGAACCGCAAGATAATAATTTCGGCCTGATTAAAGAATCAGGCGATGTCTTTCTTTGTCAGGGCAAAGAAAAAATCATTAATCAAAACGAGCTGCTCATTAAAGGTGAGCACAATATGGCTAATGCTTTAGCTGCTATGGCGCTGGCTGATTCCATTAATATTCCTAAGCAAGCGATGGTAGAAACCTTGAAAACGTTTAAAGGTTTAGAACATCGATGCCAGCTGGTAAAAACGATTAATAACGTTCATTGGTACAACGATTCAAAAGCAACCAATGTTGGTGCCTGTATTGCTTCAATAAAGGGGCTTTGTGAAACAGGCAAGATTATTTTAATAGCAGGTGGTGACAGTAAAGGTGCTGATTTATCAGGATTAAAACCCATAGTTAAACAGTATGTGAAAAATGTTTTATTGCTGGGTGTTGATGCTAACAAAATAAAGGACCTTATCGGTTCGGATGTGAGTTGCGAGTTCGTTTCTGATATGGATGAAGCAGTAGTTAAAGCAAATGATTTAGCAGCGTCGGGTGATCAAGTACTGCTTGCACCGGCTTGTGCCAGTCTTGATATGTATAAGAATTACCAGCAACGTGGTGATGTATTTGTTAATGCGGTTAACGCATTGGAGGCTTGTTGATGTCTGCACGATATAAAAAACAAGCGACGCGTGCATCACACTATCATGTGAAAAATAAATTGATCGCCGGATATGATCTTTGGTTAATGGGTATTTCCTTAATGATCGTTTTTGTTGGTCTGGTCATGATGACGTCAGCATCGATTTCTATTTCGGCTAAAGAATTTGGCGATCCTATGCATTACTTCTGGCGACAGGGCGTTGCTGCAATGATAGGTTTGTCTATTAGTGTCGTTGTTTTGAAAGTTCCAATGCATTTATGGGAGAAAGCCAGCATGGCGTTGTTAATACTCGCTATCTTTATGTTGGTTTTAATTCTCATCCCGGGAGTAGGTAAAGAAGTAAATGGTAGTGTGCGTTGGATACAGCTTGGACCATTTTCATTACAGGCATCTGAGCCGGTTAAATTATGTGTTATTGCCTATCTTGCCAGCTATCTTGTGCGTCACTCTGAAACAGTGCGTACTGACTTTAAAGGCTTCATAAGACCGATAACGGTTTTAACATTAATCTCAGCATTATTATTACTCGAGCCTGATTTTGGCGCGACCGTAGTTTTATTTACTACGGCTTTAGGTATGTTATTTATGGCCGGTATTCCACTCAGTCGTTTTTGTGCATGGGGCTCTGTTGCCGTTAGTGCGCTAATAACATTAGCCGTTCTATCGCCTTATCGTATGCAACGCTTAATGAGTTTTGTTGATCCTTGGAAAGATCCTTATGACAGTGGTTTCCAATTAACACAGGCATTAATCGCGTTTGGTCGTGGCGACTGGTTTGGTGCTGGCTTAGGTAGTAGTGTGCAAAAGTTATTTTATTTACCGGAAGCACATACTGATTTTATTTTCTCTGTTATTGCCGAAGAGCTTGGTCTTATTGGCAGCATAGTTATTATTCTTCTTTACTCTTTTATCGTTTGGCGTGCTTTTGTTATTGGCCATATTGCTGAACGTGTTGAGAAATATTTTGCTGCATACTTTGCCTACGGTATTGGGTTAATCATTGGTATACAAGCCTATATCAATATCGGCGTAAATATGGGCGTTTTGCCAACAAAAGGATTGACCTTACCGTTAATGAGTTACGGTGGTAATAGTTTAATTGTTTACTGTGTCTTGTTAGCCATTCTGTTACGTATTGAATACGAAAACAGACAGGATACACGTAACGTCATGCCCAAGGTGGTGCCGGCTTATGCGTGATAAAAATATTTTAATCATGGCAGGCGGAACCGGCGGACATATTTATCCGGCTTTGGCTGTCGCTGATAAGTTGAAAGAAAATGGTTTTCAACTTTTCTGGTTAGGCTCTGAAAAAGGCATGGAAACAAGAGTTGTACCAGAGCATGGTTATCCTTTATTAAAGATTAATGTTGCAGGTGTCAGAGGTAATGGTCTTTTAAGATTATTGTTTACGCCTTTCATGCTGATGATTGCATTAGTTCAGGCATTAATGATTATGATTAAAGTGCGTCCGGTCGTTGTGCTTGGAATGGGTGGTTTTGCCAGTGGCCCGGGTGGAATAGCAGCGTGGCTAATGCGTATTCCATTATTGATACATGAACAAAATGCGATAGCAGGCTTAACGAATAAATTGTTAGCACCTTTTGCTGTCTCGGTCATGGCTGCTTTTACTGGTGCGTTTAAGGACGCTAAAAAAATAACGATTACCGGTAATCCTGTTCGTGAAAACATTACAAATATAATTGAGCCTGAGCAGCGTTATGTACAGCGTGATGCGAATGTATTAAACGTACTGGTGCTGGGTGGCAGTCTTGGTGCAAGAAAATTAAATGAAGTTATTCCCGAAGCTATTTCAAGTCTTGAAGGTAAAGTTCAGTACAACATAAAACATCAATGTGGCGAACGACACGTTGTTGATACACGGCAAGCTTATGAGAAACATAATGTTGATGTTGAAGTCTTGCCGTTTATTAAAGATATGGCTGAGGTTTATTCCTGGGCTGATATCGTTATCTGCCGAGCAGGTGCGTTAACCATAGCTGAATTAGCCGCAACAGGTATTGCTTCAGTGTTAATTCCGTTTCCTTATGCCGTCGATGATCATCAAACAAGTAATGCTAATTATCTTGCCAAAGAAGATGCTGCTGTCTTGATTCAGGAAACGCAATTAAATAGTGAAAAAATAAAAGACTTATTAATAAAGTGGTATCAAGCACCAGAGCAATTATTACATATGGCTAACAAAGCACGTTCTTTGGCAAAGCCAGAAGCGACCAATGATGTCGCCAGACATTGTATGGAGGCGATTCATGCCTGATACGAATACACATGCAATGAGACGCGTTAAACATATTCATTTCGTCGGTATTGGCGGTGCGGGTATGGGCGGTATTGCCGAAGTATTAAAAAACCTCGGCTATGAAGTGAGCGGTTCCGATATAAAACAGAATGCGATTACTGCAAGGCTTGAGTCATTAGGTGTTAATGTTTTTCTTGGGCACTCAGCCGATAATATTGGTGATACTGATGTGGTTGTTGTCACAAGTGCGATTGATGAAACGAATGAAGAAATTGTTACTGCGCGCGAAAAACGCATTCCAATAGTGAGAAGAGCAGAGATGCTTGCCGAATTAATGCGTTTTAGTCAGGGTATTGCTATTGCCGGAACACATGGGAAAACAACAACAACAAGTCTTGTTGCCAGTGTGTTGGCTGAAGGCGGACTTGACCCAACTTATGTCATTGGTGGTTTATTAAATAGTTCAGGTTCACACGCTCGACTCGGTACAGGTAAGTATATCGTTGCTGAGGCAGATGAAAGCGATGCGTCTTTCTTACATCTTTATCCGGTTATTTCTGTCATAACAAATATAGATGCAGATCATCTGGATACTTATGCCGGAGACTTTGCAAATTTACGACATAACTTTGTTGAGTTCTTACATCAATTACCTTTCTACGGTTTGGCTATCTTATGCATCGATGATGAAGGCGTACGTAAAATACTGCCTGAAGTGACAAAGCCTGTTGTCACCTACGGAATGGATTTCGAAGCGGATTACAATGCTGAATTAATAAAACAAGAAAGCACGAAAACTTGGTTTAAAGTTTCACGTAAAGATAAGAAAGACTGGTTGGAAGTCGAATTAAATCTACCTGGCAAACATAATTTATTAAATGCACTGGCTTCGATAGTAATTGCTCATGAACTCGGCATTAGTGATGAAGATATTGTAAAAGCCTTATCTGAATTTCAAGGTATATCGCGTCGATGTCATGTGCGCGGTGATATTAGCATCAATGATAAAAACGTAACTTTGATTGATGATTATGCGCATCATCCTACTGAAATTGAAGCCATCTTTGATGCGATCAAAGCAGGGTGGCTAGATCGACGCTTGGTTGTTGTTTATCAACCGCATCGTTATACGCGACTAAGAGATTTGTTCGAAGACTTTAGCTATGTGCTTTCAGATGTTGATTGTCTTGTCGTGCTTGACGTGTACTCCGCTGGCGAAGAACCGATAGCCGGAGCAGACAGTCGCTCTTTATGTCGTGCGATCCGTTCAAGAGGTAATGTCGAACCGATATTTGTTGAAGATAAAGAAACGATACCAGATGTGCTTTCAAGTTTGCTTGAAGAAAACGATGTGTTACTGACCTTGGGCGCGGGTGATATAGGTGCACTATCAAAACAACTTTATTCAAGCGCTGTGCATTAAGGGTGTATGGCTTTGTTGAATAGTGAATATGAAATACAAACATTACAAAAGGTTATTAATAACAGTATGACAATGTGTATTAACAAATCATTGTTGCGAGGTGAATTGCGCGAGCAAGAACCGATGTCGCGTCATACTTCATGGAAAACCGGTGGTAATGCGGAATATTTTTATATTGCAGCAGACATTGATGACTTGTCTGAGTTTATGTCGAATTTACCTGATGGAATAAATATTACTTGGGTTGGTTTAGGTAGTAATTTATTAGTCAGAGACAGTGGCCTGTCTGGTGTTGTTATTTCAGTCGTTGGTGTGTTGAAAGAAATTGAATGTATCGATGAAACAGAATTAAAAATAGGCGCGGGTGTAACTTGTGCAAAGGTAGCGCGCTTTGCAGCAAAACAAGGACTATCTGGTATTGAGTTTCTTGCATCGATACCGGGTTCTATTGGTGGTGCATTAGCGATGAATGCCGGAGCTTATGGTGGTGAGACATGGCGCTATGTGAAGCATGTTGAAACCATGAACAGGAAAGGAGAAATAAAACGCTATGAACGTGGTGACTTTGAAACAGGTTATCGCGCAGTTTCACTTGCAGATGATGAATGGTTTGTCTCCTGTACATTAAATTTAAATGTTTCAAATCAGGAAGAAATTGAACGAAGTATGAAAACGATACTAACCGAACGCGCCAAAGCGCAACCGTTAGGTCAACATAGTTGTGGTTCTGTTTTTAGAAACCCGGATAACGATCATGCAGCAAGACTTATTGAAGATTCAGGTTTAAAAGGAAAACAAATTGGCGGTGCAGTTGTTTCAGAAAAGCATGCCAATTTTATTATTAATGCGGGTAATGCGAGTTCAGCAGATATTGAGAATTTAATCGAGCTGGTGCAAACCACTGTTTATGAAAAACACAGCATTAAATTAATTCCAGAAGTCATAATCGTTGGTGATAAGGAGGCGAAGGAATGTTAACGCTGCCTGAATATCAAGCCGCTGATTTTGGCAAGGTCGCCGTGTTAATGGGCGGTGAATCAGCTGAACGTGAAGTGTCATTGCAAAGTGGTAATGCTGTTCATACGGCACTTTGCAATTCAGGAATTGATGCACATGCAATCGACTTTAATAAAAATGAATTTAAGCAGTTAATGGATAGCGGTTTTGATCGTGTCTTTATTGCACTACATGGTCGTGGCGGAGAAGACGGTACGATACAAGGCGCGTTGGAAACGATAGGTCTGCCTTATACAGGCAGTGGCGTAATGAGTTCTGCATTAGCGATGGATAAAGTGCGTTGTAAGGCTATCTGGCAAGCCGCAGAAATACCCACGCCTGATGCAGTAGAAGTAAATCAGGATAGCAACTGGCAAGAGATAGCCGAACGTTTGCACTTACCCATCATGGTTAAACCTGCAAGAGAAGGTTCCAGTGTCGGTGCGAGCAAAGTTATTAATGCTGATGATTTAGCTTCTGCGTGGAAACAGGCAACTAAATATGATGACAGCGTTATGGCAGAAAGTTGGGTTGAAGGCAGTGAATATACCATTCCAATATTAGGCGACACTGTTTTACCGATGATCAAGTTAGAAACCAAGCGTGACTTTTATGATTATCAGGCGAAGTACGAAGATGATGATACGCAATATATTTGTCCTTGTGGACTTGATGAAAAAATAGAGCAGTCTTTGGGGCAGTTAGCATTACGTGCGAGTAGGTTGGTCGGTGTTAGTGGTTGGTGCCGTGTCGATTTAATGATCGATGAAGAAAATAACCCCTGGTTAATTGAGATTAATACAGTTCCTGGAATGACCAGCCATAGTCTTGTACCAATGGCAGCAAAACAAGCTGGACTTTCATTTGAACAGTTAGTGGTACAAATATTAGCGACGAGTCTTGAAGCGTCGATGGATAAGGACGCCGTGAACTTATGAGTATTGATATGGTAATCGATCCAGACAAATTGCAATTTAATAGCGTCGATAGAAGTGATGAACGTGGGCCGCGTTTTGTCGGAATTATATTTGTCCTGACGTTTATTGGTTTGATTATCTGGGCTGGGGTAACACTGTCTAATTCTAATACTTTACCAATTAAACAAGTACGCATTGAAGGTGATTTTACAAATCTATCACCGGTTGATTTGCAGTTACTGGTTACAGATAAAGTCAGAGGTGGTTTTTTTAATCTCGATGTTGATGCTGTACGACTGGCTTTACTTGAAGAACCTTGGGTCAGTGAAGTCACAGTCGAGCGAGTCTGGCCTGATGCTTTACGAGTGATTGTTATTGAACAAGTGCCTCATGTGCGATGGAAGGAGTCCGGTTTATTAAATGCCGAAGGAGAATACTTTGCGCCGGAACTTTCTACGATTCCTTTGCATTTACCTGTGCTATCCGGCCCTGATAATTCAGAACTTATTTTACTTGAACGCTTTAACTTGATTCAGGAACGAGTTCAGGTGCTCGGTTTTAAGCTTGCATCAGTCACATTAAATGAAAGGCGTGCATGGTCATTCCAACTTGAAAACGGAATCAAAATTGTATTAGGACGGCGTGATTTTGAAGAACGATTAAATCGTTTTTTAACATTAATACCAACGACTATTTCAGGTCGGGTAGCACAAACGGATTCAATTGATATGCGTTATACAAATGGGTTTTCCATCAGATGGAAAAAATAGCTAAACAATTCTGCATCATAAGAGCAGGCGGATAAACTATGGTTAAGAAAACAGATAAGAATCTCATCGTTGGTTTAGATATAGGCACATCTAAAGTTGTGGCTATTGTCGGTGAAATTACAGTTGATGATGAGATTGAAATTATTGGTATTGGATCAAACCAATCGCGAGGCCTTAAAAAAGGCGTTGTCGTTAATATTGAATCAACCGTGCATTCAATTCAGCGGGCAATAGAAGAAGCTGAATTAATGGCTGGTTGTGAAATCCATTCTGTTTTTACAGGTATAGCTGGTAGTCATATTAAAAGTCTTAATTCACACGGTATTGTTGCCATAAGAGATAGCGAAGTTTCTTTTGGTGATGTTGATCGTGTTATTGATGCCGCGAAAGCCGTTGCGATTCCAGCAGATCAAAAGATTCTACATATCTTGCCGCAGGAATTTATTATCGATAATCAAGAAGGCGTTAAAGAACCTATTGGTATGTCCGGAGTAAGATTGGAATCCAAAGTTCATATTGTTACCGGTGCAGTTAGTGCGGCACAAAACATTGTTAAATGTGTACGTCGATGTGGTTTGGAAGTTGATGACATTATTCTAGAGCAGTTGGCTTCAAGTTATGCCGTATTAACAGAAGACGAAAAAGATCTCGGTGTATGCATGATCGATATTGGTGGTGGTACCACCGATATTGCCGTCTTCACAGATGGTGCGATTCATCATACTGCAGTTATTCCTATTGCTGGCGATCAGGTGACGAATGATATTGCTGTCGCTTTACGTACACCAACGCAGCACGCAGAAGATATCAAAGTTCAATATGCCTGCGCGCTGACACAATTAGCTAATCATGATGAAAGTATTGAAGTTCCTGGTGTTGGTGACAGACCTTCACGTCGTTTGGCAAGACAAACGCTGGCCGAAGTGGTGCAACCACGATACGAAGAATTATTCAGCCTTGTACAAGCAGAATTAAGAAGAAGTGGGTTTGAAAATTTAATTGCTGCCGGGATTGTACTGACAGGTGGCAGTTCAAAAATGGATGGCGTGATTGAATTAGCCGAAGAAATTTTTCATATGCCGGTTCGTTTAGGTATACCGCAATATGTTTCAGGTTTATCAGATGTGGTTAAAAGCCCGATATATGCAACGGGTGTAGGTTTGTTAATTTTTGGTAAAAAGCAAAATCAAGAAGGTATGGCACCAATACATGTTAATGATGGTGTGAAAGGCATTTTTGAAAGAATGAAGAGTTGGTTTCAAGGTAATTTTTAAAGGTAACTTTTAAGCGTAATTTTTAATTAATGATGTTTTTAATATTTGGGAGGTTTAGACATGTTTGAATTGGTCGATGCAGCTAATCAGGCGGCAGTTATAAAAGTAATTGGTGTTGGCGGTGGCGGCGGTAACGCTGTGCAGCATATGCTCTCTGCCAATATGGAAGGGGTTGAATTTATTTGTGCTAATACAGATTCACAAGCACTGAAAAATTCAGGTGCAAAAACAGTGTTACAACTCGGTAGTAATATGACCAAAGGTTTGGGCGCAGGCGCAAACCCTGAAGTTGGTCGTCAGGCAGCACTGGAAGATCGGGATCGTTTAATGGATGTGCTGGATGGTTCAGACATGGTATTCATTACTGCTGGTATGGGCGGTGGTACAGGTACAGGTGCTGCTCCCATTGTTGCGCAAGTTGCAAAAGAGATGGGTATTCTGACCGTTGCTGTAGTAACGCGTCCGTTTGCTTTCGAAGGTAAAAAGCGTAGTGCTGTTGCAGAAGAAGGTATTGTTGAGTTAAGTCAGTTTGTTGATTCTTTAATTACTATACCTAATGAAAAGTTATTAAGTGTGTTAGGTCGTGATGTTAGTTTATTAAATGCGTTTAGTGCTGCGAATGATGTTTTACTTGGCGCGGTACAGGGTATTGCTGAATTGATTACCTGTCCTGGCTTGATTAACGTCGACTTTGCTGATGTTCGTACAGTTATGTCCGAAATGGGTATGGCGATGATGGGCTCAGGTAAAGCACAAGGCGAAGAGCGTGCGAAGATTGCTGCTGAAGCAGCGATTTCCAGCCCACTACTTGAAGATGTTAATCTTGCTGGTGCTCGCGGTATTTTGGTGAACATTACTGCTGGTATGGATCTGTCTATTGGTGAGTTTGATGAAGTCGGTTCTACTGTTAAAGAGTTTGCTTCTGATAATGCTACTGTCGTCGTTGGTACAGTCATCGATCCTGAAATGTCGGGTGATATCCGGGTCACAATTGTCGCAACTGGCTTAGGAAATTTAGCTCGAGAAGATGCATCTCGCATTAAATTGGTGCAGAATGACGAATTGAATGTTGATTACAGAGATTTAGATCGCCCTACAGTAATGCGTAATCAGATTCCTGAGTCTGAAGAAGAAATGCCTAGTGGAACAAATGGCGACACTGATTATCTCGATATTCCAGCATTTTTAAGAAGACAGGCAGACTAGAATTGGAATTTACGTGATATACTGCCAAGTTGATTTATGAGGGTTTTAAGCAAAATGCTCTAGTGGTATAAAGTTTGCTTGAAATACAATAACATAACAATAAACGCTCCAATGAGGGGTAAGTTTATGGAACTATTAAAGTGATCAGGCAACGCACACTAAAAAATGTAATTCGGGCAACGGGGGTCGGTTTACACACGGGTAAAAAGGTTTTTTTGACCTTAAGGCCTGCGGCTGTAAATTCAGGCATTATTTTTCGACGTGTCGATTTAGATCCCGTTGTTGAAATATCGGCGAATCCTGAAAATGTGGGTGACACAAGTCTTTCTAGTACATTGATTCAGGATGACGTTCGTATTTCAACGGTAGAACATTTACTTTCTGCTTTGGCTGGCTTTGGCATTGATAACGCTTATATTGATTTAAGTGCTGATGAAGTGCCTATTATGGATGGAAGTGCTGGGCCGTTTGTGTTTCTGATTCAATCCGCAGGAATTGAAGAGCAATCAGCAGCAAAGAAATTCTTAAGAATCAAAGATAAAGTACGCGTTGAAGAAGATGGTAAATGGGCAATGTTTGAGCCTTTTGATGGTTTCAAAGTAGGCTTTACCATAGAGTTTGATCACCCCGTTTTCAATGATAACAATTGCCACGCGGAAATAGATTTTTCCACCACCTCATTTGTAAAAGAAGTGAGTCGCGCAAGAACGTTTGGTTTTATGCGTGATGTGGAACTACTACGTGAAAAAAATCTTGCGCTTGGCGGTAGTCTAGATAATGCCGTTGTTGTTGATGATTATCGAATCCTCAATGAAGATGGTCTTCGATATGAAGACGAATGTGTTAAACACAAGATTCTTGATGCTATTGGAGACCTATATTTACTAGGCCATAGCTTAATTGGTAGTTTTACCGACTATAAGTCAGGACATGCTTTGAACAATGCGCTGTTAAGAGCCTTGATAGCTG
>JBMZNW010000011.1:13059-16979 GCA_049619915.1 Gammaproteobacteria bacterium | reverse complement strand
TCGAGTTGTCCCGGTGTTTCTTCAAAAGGAAAGTTTTGTGCAAATGATTGATAGGCATTCGAATCAAATTCATAAGATTGCCCTTGCCTTGATGCTCGCCGTGCATGTAATTCCAGTAATTCAGCGGCAACATCGTGTACTTTTTCAGCCGCTTTACGTTTTGCTTTTTGCCATTGCCCACTACCTAATTTATGCAATGGTGCGTTTTCTGGATCAAGTCCCGTATAACGTGAAATATAATCCAATGCAGATACCGGCACATAAAGTTTATCGCCTTCTGCATACTCAAGATGAATAAACTCTCCCGGAAAACCACCAACATCGAGTGTCATCAAACCTAAATAACGGCCTACGCCATGTTCTTCGTGCACAACGGCAGCGCCAACACGTAGTTCTGATAGATTACGCACAACCGCATCAGCATCTTGTTGTTTACGTTTACGCAAACGACGTTGCATAACACGTTCACCAAACAATTGTGCTTCAGTTATGATGGCAATATTCGGTTCATGCATAATCAAACCATTTTCAATCGGTAGAATAGCAATACCAAACTTTACATCGCTTTTTAAAAAGCTTTGCCAATTATCTACCTTATCCGGCACAGTATATTGCTTAAACAACTCCATGATTGTTTCGCGCCGTCCTTGTGTTTCCGCAGCAATTAACACTCGTCCATCAAATTCATTTAAAAAGTGTTTCACTAATTTCAATGGCTCTTTCGCACGCGCGTCAATTGAAAGATTGATTGGCATCTCTGTATCGTATTCAACTGTCGCTGATACGGACTCTGTAGAAAGATTCAGAATATTTATCTGAGGGAATAATTTTAATTGCGTATAGAGATCATTGCTGTTTAGAAAAATTTCTCTTGGTGGTAAGACAGGTCGCTCTACATCATAACGGTTTTGTTCATAGCGTGATTCAATGTCTTCCCAGAAGGACTCCGCCGAATCCTTAATACCATCATCAAGTACCATGATTGAATCATCTTGCATGTAGTCAAACAGCGTGCTGGTTTCTTCATAAAACAAAGGTAAATAATATTCGATGCCCGAAGGCGCAATCGACTGGCTCACATCAGTATAAATTGGGCATTGCGCTGGATTACCTTCAAAACGTGTTCGCCAGTTTGCACGAAATCGTGCAATACCATCATCAATCAATGCAACTTCTCGCGCCGGTAAGACACGTATTGAATCAACTTTATCTTTCGAACGTTGTGTTTCTATATCAAACAAACGAATACTATCTATTTCATCATCAAACAAATCAACTCGAAAAGGATCGATTGCGCCCATAGGGAAGACATCCAGCAATGAACCTCTAACAGAAACTTCACCATGTTCTGTTACTTGTTCAACAAAACGATAGCCTTGCTGACTTAATTGTTTCCTGAATGTTTCGATGTTGATTGATTGGCCAACATTTAAAAGTAGACTGTTTGCTAATAAATAGTCGCTCGGTAACAAGCGATGCATTGCTGTGGTGACAGGTACAACCAATATACCTTGTTGCATCGAAGATAAACTAAACAAGGTTTGTAACCGTTCAGAAATAATATCCTGATAAGGCGAAAACGGATCGTATGGTAAGGTTTCCCAATCAGGAAAGACCTTAACAGGTGTTATTTCTAGATCTGTTATATAAACTTTTAATTCATTAACAATGTTAACGGCCTTAATTGCATCGGCAGTAACAACCATAACGGGTTTTTTTGTTTGCATTGCCATATTCGCAATCGCAAGCGACTTGGCGCTACCATATAAACGCGACCAGTCAGATCGAACGTGACCAGCATCCGGTAGTTTAGGAGACAATACATTTTGTCGTTCTGTTGCAGACATAAAAAAGAAGAACTTAACTAATAGAAGCGTTAATAGATTCCAATGCTGCCAGAGGATCTGCCGCCTTAGTGATTGGACGACCAATAACAAGATAATGACTACCCGCTGCTATCGCTTCAGGTGGTGTCATAATTCGTTTTTGATCATCACTACTTGAAGCCGCTGGACGAATGCCGGGAGTCACTAAACAAAAGTCTTCACCCAATTCAGTTTTTAATCTATTCGCTTCTTTTGCAGAACAAACAACACCGTTTAAACCTGAAGACTTGGCAAGATTGGCTAACATCAGTACTTGCTCATCAACTGTTTTATTAACACCTAGCTCATTTAAGTCTTCTTGTGACATGCTCGTTAAAACAGTCACCGCAATGAGTAAAGGTTTGTGAGTTGACTGTTCTAATGCTTCACTAGCAGCTTCCATCATCCTACGCCCACCAGAGGCATGAACATTTAACATCCATACACCCAAGTCAGCCGCAGCACGACAAGCACTAGCAACAGTATTCGGTATATCGTGATATTTTAGATCGAGAAAAATATCAAAATCAGACGCGATTAATTTTTCAACCAATGCTGGACCTTCGCGTGTAAACAGTTCCTTGCCTATTTTTAATTTACAACTATTTGGATCCAGCTTTTGACAAAGATCCAAAGCTTGTTTTCCATTCGGAAAATCCAATGAAACGATAACGCGATTTTGACTACTCACCGACTACTCCAAAAACAGGTTTAACGTTATCCCAGCTTTTACAACCGGGACATTGCCAATGTAATAACTTTGCATCGAAACCACAGTTATTACATTTATACATAGGACGTTCTTCAATTAACTGACTCATTAAGTCTTTAATCGTTTTAAGGTGTTCATGTGTTTCACCTTGAGAACGTTCCAGTGCATATTCAATTAATTTATCAACACCTTTAACAGTGGGTCTGCTTTTTAACTCTTCAGAAATGAAACGGATTGCAGCATTCTCACCTTCGCGCTCTGCAATTAATTCCGTTAATAATAATAAGGTACTGATATTGCCATAGATATTGACCAATGTTCTTAAATATTCAACAAACTCATCAACGCGATCAAGACTACGATAACAATCATAAAGCGGTACTAATATTTCGGTAATATAATCACTATTTTGTGCTTCGACTCGTTTATAGGATTTTATAGCCTGTTTTATTTTCCTTACACTTTGATGCATTTGCGCTTCAATTAAGCTTGCACGAACGCAACTAGGGTCAAAGTTTATCGCTTTACGAAGGTTATCCTTAACAAGTCGCATATTCGCTTCTTTCAAAGCTGACTCAGCATGCTCACAGTAAAATTGTGCAATTACCGAGCTGTATGATTCAAACGAAATGGTTTCCAGTTTTCTGGCAACATTAATCGCATTATCCCAATCTTTTTCTTGCTGATAGATTTCTAATAATTGAACATACGCCTGGTTAAGATGTGAACCTGATTCAATTAACTCAAGAAATAAACCTTCCGCCCGATCGAGTAAACCAGAGCGCATATAATCCATACCCAGTTCAAGTAAGGCATTTGAACGCTGTTCACGATTTAGAGTCGGACGTGCAATTAAGTTTTGATGAATACGAATTGCGCGATCTACTTCACCTCGGCGGCGAAATAAGTTACCTAGCGCAAGGTGCGTTTCAACCGTTTCACTATCAACCTCAAGCATACGAATAAACACTTCTATCGCTTTATCGGGTTGTTCGTTTAAAACAAAATTTAAGCCTTTGAAATATTCAGGATTCAAGCCACTACTTGATTGACGACTAGAATCTTGCCCACGTCGACCTATCCACCAGCCGCTTAATGCAGCGATAGGTAAAAGCAAACAAAGTAATAGCCAAATGTCGTTCACGAATTAATCCTTAATTAGTCCTTAACGGGCATAACACGAAGATTATTAATTTCCTTTTCACTACTTTTTATCTGTCTTTCAAGCTTAAGCTTCTGTTGCTTTAATTTGATAATCATCGGCAAACTGGCCAGAACACCCAGCATCGCACCAATAAACAGCATGATCACAACTAACCAAGACAATGGCATATCCAAAACAC
>JBMZNW010000011.1:10045-13049 GCA_049619915.1 Gammaproteobacteria bacterium | reverse complement strand
AACACCAACATAATAGTTTAATTCAATCATTTGATTGTTTTTCAAGTGAAAAGCTAAACCTGATAACAGAATGACAAAAACAATAATCAATTTAGCAATACGGGACATTAACACTCTCCAGAATGTGTTCTACACAGATTGAAAGATCGTACACTACTACGGCAAACAGTCTATTACTTATAACAATAGCTGCTTTGTGACGGAATGGATAAAACTTGAGACAGGTTACTAGTCAGTAATAGGACTATTACAGTTATTAACCCTTTCTCTCATCTGTTTCCCTGGCTTGAAATGCGGGACATGCTTGGCAGGTAAAGAAACAGGATCGCCTGACTTTGGATTTCGTCCGACTCTGGGTGGGCGGTAATGTAGGGAAAAACTGCCAAAACCACGAATCTCGATACGCTCTCCATTAGAGAGCGTACCGGACATGTGTTCTAAAATAGTTTTTACTGCCAACTCAACGTCTTTGTAAGCCAGTTGAGCCTGACGCCTCGCCAATACTTCAATGAGTTCAGATTTAGTCATTCCTATTTCTCGGTTATGTTCTGATTTTTATTGCTCTAAACACGCCAAGCCATTGTTATTATTCCTAAATCCTATCAGAAGATAGACAATTTGTAACAGTAATTTTTACTATTTATCCAATTGTTCCTTCAAAATATCGCCTAATTTAGCCGTTCCACCGGTTTCAGGAGCATATTCACTGACTGTGGCTTGCTCATCGTCGGTTTCTTTTGCCTTAATCGAAAGATTAATTGTGCGTTTTTTGCGGTCAATTGCCGTGATTTTAACTTCAACTTCATCACCTTCTTTAATAGCAGTACGCGCATCATCGATCTCTTTTTCCAACGAAATTTCACTCGCCTTTAATGTGCCTTCAACACCTTCGGCTAAAGTAACGGTAACGAATCTCTGGTCAACATCTAATGCAACACCTTTAACAATCGAACCTTTGGCATTTTCAGCAACAAAGTTTGAGAAAGGATCTTTTTCAAGTTGTTTAACGCCAAGAGAAATTCTTTCACGTTCTGCATCAACAGCCAGAACAACCGTTTCGATTTCATCGCCTTTGCTGAAATTACGTACTGAATCGTCAGAGCTTTCATTCCAGGTTACGTCTGATAAGTGAACCAGACCATCGATTCCACCTTCAAGACCGATGAAAATACCAAAATCGGTAATCGATTTAATCACACCAGAAACACGGTCACCTTTATTATGAGTTGCAGCAAACTGCTCCCAAGGATTCGCCTGACATTGCTTCATGCCCAGTGAAATACGGCGACGTTCTTGATCGATATCAAGAATAATGACATCAGTTTCCTGACCAATATGAACCAGTTTAGAAGGATGAACATTTTTATTCGTCCAATCCATTTCAGAAACGTGAACCAGACCTTCAACACCTTCTTCCAATTCAACAAAACAACCGTAATCTGCCAGATTAGTAATTTTACCATGCAGACGTGCGCCTTCAGGATAACGACGGGTTAAGTCTAACCATGGATCTTCACCCATTTGTTTCAGACCTAATGAAACACGGTTCTTTTCACGATCAAACTTCAGAACCTTAACTTCGATTTCATCACCAATGTTTACGATTTCGCTAGGATTCTTAACACGTTTCCAAGCCATATCAGTGATATGTAAAAGACCGTCAATACCACCTAAGTCAAGGAAAGCACCGTAATCAGTTAGGTTCTTAACAACACCTTTGACCAACGCGCCTTCTTTTAATGACTCAAGAAGCGCATCACGTTCAACACTGCTCTCTGTTTCAACAACAGCGCGACGAGAAACAACAACGTTATTACGTTTTTGATCGATTTTAATAACTTTGAATTCTAATGGTTTACCTTCTAAATAAGAGGTATCACGAACAGGACGTACATCGACCAACGAGCCTGGTAGGAAAGCACGCACTTTATCGACATCAACAGTAAAACCACCTTTGACGCGTTCAGTAATCACACCTACAACAGTCGCATTTTCTTCATGAGCTTTTTCAAGTTCTGTCCATGCAATCTTACGTTTCGCTTTTTCACGCGATAAACGGGTTACACCATATCCGTCTTCAATAGAATCAAGGGCAACATCAACTTCATCGCCTAATGCAACTTCAAGGTCGCCATGTTCATCATGGAATTGATCTATTGGAATAATGCCTTCGGATTTAAGACCGGCATTAACTATGATGTTATCGGAAGTAACGTCTACTACAATGGCACTAATGATCGCGCCTGGACGCATTTTATTTTCTATTTGGCTTTTTTCAAAAAGCTCGGCAAAACTCTCACTCATGAAGGAATTTCCTGAATCCTGCATCAACTGCTACAGGTTGTTTGTTATGGGACTTAAAAAATGTATTTTTTGTCCGTTAATCTTAAGTTAGATACTCATCGCGAGTACATAACCACCTTTATTTTATGTTCGGAATTCGTTCTCTGACTAAATCCGACACTTTTGCTACAACTTCATCAATACCGAGTTCACTGGTATCGACTATTACTGCATCTTCCGCTGGTTTCAATGGCGATACTGCGCGGTTACTATCTCGCTCATCTCGCTCGGCTATATCAGCGGAAAGGTCGCGGAGATTAGCACTAATACCCTTGTCCTTCAACTGTTTCAGCCGTCTTTTCGCCCTTTCTTCAGCGCTGGCGGTCAGAAATATCTTCAATGTCGCCTCAGGAAAAATAACGGTGCCCATATCGCGTCCATCGGCAACCAGACCCGGCGCTTTATGAAATGCTTTTTGTCTAGAAAACAATGCTTTACGAACAGCAACAATCGGTGCGACCTTAGATGCTGCATTTCCTGCCTGTTCCGTGCGAATTTCATCTGTCACATTATCGCCGTCCAATATGACTTGTACCAAAGAACCGGCTCCGACTACTTTGAACTCAACATTACTTTTCATTCGATGATTCACGAAATTGCTAACGCTCCCCGGCTAGCTACGCTGATTGACCATGTTATGCGGGAATCGTTGCTATTTAGG
>JBMZNW010000011.1:4590-10035 GCA_049619915.1 Gammaproteobacteria bacterium | reverse complement strand
TGAACTCAACATTTAAGTTTTCAGCTAAGTTTGCCAGTGCAGATTCATCATCATTCGCAATATTTCGTTTTTGCGCGGCTAATGCGACTACGCGGTAAAGTGCGCCGCTATCAAGAAAATTCCACTGCAACCAATCCGTCAGGTAACTACAAACAGTACCTTTGCCGGTACCACTTGGACCATCAACAGTAATAATAGGAATATCATTCATAACTAATATTCAACAAAGCCGGGAAATGAGGTTGCGACGTTGTCACAGTTATTAATCGTTATAGATTCTTTTGCAACCATACCCGCAACAGCAAAGGACATAGCAATACGATGATCACCATAACTATCGACTGTTCCACCTTGAAACTGACCACCTTCAACTATCATACCGTCATCTGTATCTTCTGCTTTGATACCCGTTGCGATAAAGCCATCTAACATTGCCTGGATGCGATCGCTTTCTTTGACGCGTAACTCTGCCGCGCCGGTTAAGCGCGTTGTTCCTTTCGCACAAGCTGCAGCAACTAAAATCGCAGGAAATTCATCAATGGCTATCGGCACTAATTATATGAATATCTGCAACCGGTTCGCCTGACTGTTCACGCTTATTTTCCAGCTCTATATCTGCGCCCATCAATTGCATGATCTTTAACATCGCATCGCGTGTTGGGTTAATACCCACATTTTTTAAAACAACATCTGAACCGGAACAAATACTCGCGGCAACAATAAAAAAAGCAGCAGAAGAAAAATCTGCCGGCACATGGACATCTGTTGCAATTAGCTTTTCAGCTTTGTTAATTGAAATTGTATTTCCATCCCTCGTTACTGGATGAGAAAACGCACCTAACATGCGCTCGGTATGATCGCGTGTGACTTTATTTTCAATCACACGAGTTGACCCTTCTGCATAAAGCCCTGCTAATAATAAACAGGATTTTAATTGCGCACTGGCAACTGGCATTTCATATTCAATCGCATTTAATACTTGTCCACCTGTTATTTTTACCGGTAATGTTCCATCGTCTTCACAGTTAATTTCAGCATTCATTGAACGTAAAGGATTAATCACGCGCATCATCGGACGCGTCATTAAAGATTCATCACCAATTAATTCTGAATCAAATGATTGCGCAGACAGTAAACCTGTCATTAAACGAACGGATGTGCCTGAATTACCAAAATCCAAAGCATCCTTATAAGCTTGCAATCCATTCAGACCGACACCTTTTACTCTAACAAGACCATCCTTGTTTTCTATTGCTACACCCATCTGTTGAAAGACCTTGGCTGTGGCCAAAGTATCTTCACCTTGCAGGAAACCACTAATCGTCGTTTCGCCTTCTGCAATAGCACCAAACATTAATGCGCGATGTGAAATGGATTTATCACCGGGAACAGTTAACTGCCCGCGAATATTACCGCCAGGCT
Source organism: Gammaproteobacteria bacterium (assembly GCA_049619915.1). Taxonomy (GTDB): domain Bacteria; phylum Pseudomonadota; class Gammaproteobacteria; order Eutrophobiales; family Eutrophobiaceae; genus UBA7359. The sequence continues at coordinate 8,613 of JBMZNW010000011.1, read as the reverse complement.
TTACCTGGAAACTGGAAGAACGTTTTGAAGACATAGGATTATTTGAATTATTCTTTTGAACTCTTCTTTTGAATTATTCTACGGATGTTTCTTTTAGCTTACGACTAATGACAAAGTTATCTCTTGCTTGTTTAGCACGTTTAAATATTTTTAAAAGTTGCTCACTGTCTGAACTTTGTATTGCTGATTTCACTTGATCAATATGTTTATTAAACTCATCAAGTGTTTTTAATAAGGCATCTCGATTTGAAAAACAGATGTCATGCCACATTTCAGGATTACTTGAGGCTATGCGCGTGAAGTCAGCAAAACCGCCAGCTGCATATTTAAATATTTCTTCTTTCTCTTGCATGCTGGCTAAACAATCCACCAAGGCATAAGCCAGCATATGCGGTAAATGACTGGTCGCCGCTAATACTTCATCATGATGTTCGACATCAAGATCGATGACATCTGCACCAACAGCTTGCCACATATCAGTAATTAATTTGTGTGACTTCTCACAGGTTTCTTCTATAGGCGTGAGAATAACGCGATGGTCAATGAATAATTCTGCGAATGACGCTTCAACGCCACTCTTTTCTGTTCCTGCGATAGGATGTCCTGGTACAAAGCGTGGAAAAGCATCAGCTAAAACAGAACGAGCGACATCAACAACACTGCCTTTCGCACTTCCAACATCGGTTAATATAGTTTTACTTTCCAAAGCCGCAGCGATTTGCGGCATTAACTTTTCTGTCGTTGATAAAGGTGTGCCAATAACAACAACATCTGCGCCTTTAATTGCTTCACTGATATCTGTTGAGTAATCATCGATCACACCAAGCTCGACTGCTTTTTTTAGTGTATCTTCCGAGCGATTACAAGCCGTAACGCGTCCGACTAACTTTGCCTTACGCAAAGCGCGCGCAAGCGAACCGCCTATCAAGCCAACACCAATTATTGCTAAATGATCAATCAACATATTATTTACTGAGTATTTTACCTAACTCATTAATAAAACGACTATTCTCTTGTTCTGTACCGATACTAACGCGTAAATGATTCGGCATACCATAATTTGCTACCGGACGAACAATAACACCAGACTCTAATAAACTCTGATAAATAGCATCGGCGGGTTGTTCAAAATCAACACAAATAAAATTACCTTTTGATGGAATAAACTCCAATCCCATATCATCAAACGCCAACATTAATTGTTTCATTCCGGCAAAATTAGTTTCGACACTTTGTTTTATATACGCGTCATCTTCTAGTGCTGTTTCTGCTGCGGCTAGAGCCAAACTATTATTGTTAAACGGCTGACGCACACGATTTAATAAATTCGCAACGTCAGGATGAGACAAAGCATAACCAATACGTAAACCCGCTAGGCCATAGGCTTTAGAAAACGTTCGCGTGACAATTAAATTAGGAAATTCATTTAACCATAGACTGCTATCAGGATAGTTTTCTTCAGTGATAGCATATTCAAAATACGCTTCATCAATTAAAACAATAATGTGCTCGGGTACATTTTCTACAAAGTTTCTTAAATCCAGTTTATTTAACCATGTCCCTGTTGGATTATTCGGATTAGCCACAAAGATTAACTTTGTTTTATCCGTGATCGCAGCCAACATAGCATTTAAGTCATGACCCCATTCATTCGCAGGCACAACAACATGCTCCGCACCAACAGCCTGCGTCACGATAGGATAAACAGCAAAAGAATGTTGTGCATAAATAACCTGATGTTCTGTTGTTACAAACGCACGCGCTATCATTTCCAAAACATCATTCGAACCATTACCTAAAGTAATACAATCAGGCGGTATATTATGTTTATCTGACAATGCTTTTTTTAAACTAAAACCATTTCCATCAGGATAACGAGCTAAATCTGTTGTCGATGCAATTGCATCTAACACTTTCTGGCTAGGGCCAAGTGGATTTTCATTTGACGCCAGTTTAATAATTTCATCTAGCCCTAACTCGCGTTGCAGCTCCTCAATAGGCTTACCACCGGAATAAGGCTGAAGACCCGCAACACCTTTGGTTGCTAAAGCAAGTAAATCACAAGACATACATTACATTCCTAAAATTCGATATTTTGTTTCAAGACGAGGCGCGACATGTTCGAGAAGCGCAGCGTATATGATAATACGTGAGCATCGCAGAACATCGAGCAACGAAGTATTGAGACAAAATAGCCATTTTAGAGGACGGCCTTTGGGTATGAGCCTAATAGTTTCAACATCGCTGCACTTTCTTCTAGCTCAGATAAAGCTTTTTTTACAACTTCATCTTCAGCATGACCTTCAATATCTGCAAAGAACACATAAGCCCACATCTCACGACGCGATGGCCTTGATTCAATACGCGTCATACTAATATTGTTTTCTGCAAAACAACTCAACAGCTTGTGCAACGCTCCGGGTTTATTCTGTGCAGAAAAAATCAAAGAAGTTTTATCTTTGCCGCTGGGTGAACAAGTCGCTTTACCAATAACAAGAAACCGTGTCGTATTATCTGGTTCATCTTCAATATTATTAGCGAGGATATTCAGATTATATAGCTCTGCCGCAGCTTCACTGGCAATGGCAGCAGTGTTTTCTTCTTCAGCTGCTATACGCGCACCTTCTGCATTACTTGATACAGCTATGCGTTCAGCATTGACTATATTTAAATCCAACCATGCACGACATTGAGCTAACGCCTGTTGATGCGCACATATTTTAGTAACTCCATCAAGTGAGCCACTTTTACTTAATAAATGATGATGTATTCGTAACTCTACTTCGCCACATATTTTCAACGTAGAATCATTAAGCATATCCAACGTATGATTCACAACACCTTCAATAGAATTTTCAATCGGCACGACACCATAATTCGAAGCACCTGATTCCACTTCACGAAAAACCTGATCGATACTGGTGAATGCGGTTGTATTGACCGAGTGGCCGAAATGCTTTAGCGCTGCGGATTGAGTGAATGTTCCTTCAGGTCCGAGATAAGCAATATCCAGTGTTTTTTCCAAAGCCAAACAAGCCGACATAATTTCACGAAACAGACGTGCCATTTCTTCTTCAGATAAAGGCCCCTGGTTTTGTTCGATTACTTTTCTTAAAACTTGCGCTTCACGTTCCGGGCGATAAAAAACTGTCGGCTCAGGCGATTTATTTTTTACCTCTGCCACTTCCTGGGCACAACGCGCACGCTGACTTATCAGATCAAGCAATTGCTTATCTAATGCATCAATATCTTCGCGTAATTGTTCGAGAGTTTTCTTTTCGCTCATTGCCGTCTATTTATTATTGCTAACTATGTGTTCGTTCACGTTCCTGCATGAAATCAATAAAAAGCTTCATACCAGACTCAGGCATAGCATTATATAGACTCACACGCAGACCACCAGTGAAACGAAGAGCTTTTAATGCATGTAAAACGCTAGATTCTGCCTACTTTAGAAAATCATCGATAAATTTTCATCGAAATTTAAAACAGAATGACTCACTCGAAAAGCGAGTCTTAAAAGATTAAACCTGATTAGAAATGAATAGTTTGAATAATATTTTATTCTTCATCATCGTCACTAATTTCGACGATACGTTCCAGCCCAGCCAAATGTTCATCTTCGTTCAGATTAACCAGTCGAACACCTTGAGTATTACGACCAAATACTGAAATATCACCAACAGGTGTTCTGATTAAGGTACCTTGATCACTGATCAGCATAATCTCATCTTCATTTTCAACTGCAACAGCACCAACTACAGCACCATTACGTTCTGAAACCTGTATTGAAATCACACCGACACCACCACGCGATTTTTGCGGATAATCTTCAACGGCGGTACGTTTACCATAACCATTTTCAGTTGCCGTCAGAATGGTGCTTTCTTTATTTTCAACAATGATAAGCGATATTACTTTTTGCCCTTCTGCTAACTTAATACCACGCACACCTTTAGCAGTACGCCCCATCATACGAACATGCTCTTCAGGGAAACGAACCACTTTACCAGCATCACTGAA
>JBMZNW010000011.1:0-4580 GCA_049619915.1 Gammaproteobacteria bacterium | reverse complement strand
CAACATAATGTCATGCTCGCCATCCGTCAGTTCAACACCAATTAGTTTATTACCTTCAACCAGTTCAATCGCACGTTTGCCACTCGGGCGAGGACGTGCAAACTCAGTTAATGATGTTTTCTTAACGGTACCGTTTTCAGTTGCCATGAAAATATATTTGTTTTCATCATATTCTCTTATTGGCAAGACAGCATTAATTTGCTCTCCTTCTTCCAATGGCAGTAAGTTAATGATCGGTTTTCCGCGCGCTGTACGACTTGCTTGTGGCAATTCATAGACTTTTAACCAATAAACCTTACCGCGATTAGAGAAACATAAAATCGTATCGTGTGTGCTCGCCATAAATAACTTATCGATAAAATCTTCGTCTTTAACCGATGTCGCTGACTTACCGCGACCACCACGACGTTGCGAACGATAAGTATCAATTGGTTGTGATTTGGCATAACCGGCATGCGATAAAGTAACCACCACATCTTCTTCGGTGATTAAATCTTCCATACACAAATCTTCTTGCGTGTGAACAATCTCAGTTTTACGTTCATCACCGTATTTTTCCAGAATCACTTCCAGCTCTTCTCGAATAACCTGCATTAAACGTTCAGGTCGAGAAAGAATATCGAGCAAATCAGCAATGGTTTCTAATAAATCGCCATACTCTTTTAATATCTTATCTTTTTCCAAGCCGGTTAATTTTTGTAAGCGTAATTCTAGAATCGCTTGTGCCTGCTCTGGCGATAAACGATAGCCGTCTTCGGTTAAACCGTATTCTTTTGGCAAGTTATCCGGTCTTGAAGATTCCGCACCGGAACGCTCCAACATTTCAACAACGGCATCGGATGACCATGTTCGGCTTAATAACGCTTCTTTTGCTTCTGCCGGACTTGGGGATGATTTAATTAACTCAATAACAGGATCGATATTGGCTAATGCAACCGCTTGACCTTCTAATATATGCGCGCGCGCGCGTGCTTTGCGTAATTCAAATACAGTGCGACGGGTAACAACTTCACGACGATGACTGATAAAAGCTTCTAACAAGTCTTTCAAGTTCATCAAACGTGGACGGTTATCAGCCAACGCAACGATGTTAATGCCAAAAACCGATTGCATAGCGGTAAACTTATATAAGTTATTCAACATGACTTCGGCCACTTCGCCACGTCTTAATTCAATAACGATACGCATGCCATCTTTATCAGATTCATCACGTAATTCTTTTACGCCACCGATCTTTTTATCTTTAACAAGCTCGGCTATTTTTTCGACCAAGCGTGCTTTATTCACCTGATAAGGCAACTCGGTAATAATTATTTTGCTACCAGAATCATGTTCTTCAATTTCGGTACGTGCACGCACATAAATTTTGCCACGCCCCGTTTCATACGCTTCACGAATACCAGAAGAACCATTAATAATTGCCGCTGTTGGAAAATCCGGTCCTGGCACATGCTCCATTAAGTCTGAAATAGTTGCATCAGGGTTATCAATTAATACCAAACAGGCTGCGATAACTTCGGATAAATTATGCGGCGGAATATTGGTTGCCATGCCCACAGCAATACCACTAGAGCCATTAACCAATAGATTTGGAATTCGGGTCGGCATAACGACAGGTTCTTGTTCTGAACCATCGTAGTTCGGCGCAAAATCAACTGTCTCTTTATCGATGTCTTCAATAATTTCATGCGCAATTTTCGACATACGTACTTCGGTGTATCGCATTGCCGCAGGTGAATCGCCATCAACTGAACCGAAGTTACCTTGACCATCAATAAGCATGTAACGCAATGAAAAAGGTTGCGCCATACGCACCATCGTATCGTAAACCGCAGTATCACCATGCGGGTGATATTTACCAATGACATCACCGACGACACGCGCTGATTTTTTGTAAGGTTTATTGTAATCATTACCCATTTCTTTCATCGCGTATAACACACGACGATGAACAGGTTTTAGACCATCACGAACATCAGGCAAAGCACGTCCAACGATTACGCTCATGGCGTAATCCATGTAGGACTGCCGCATTTCGTCTTCTATATTGACATTGGAGAGGTCGCGCGCGAAGCCCGACTCAGTTTCGTTTTCTGACATAGTTTATTGCTGGAAAAGGAGGTAAAAAACGCCTTAATTTCTTCTAATTTTTAAAGGCAAAATTGTAACATACAAGCACTATTTTCCCTACTTTTTTCTTGCTTTTAAGCTACTGATTTTAGGTTATATTTCACCAAATTTTGCAAGCATTTTTTTAGTATTAGGCTGTTGCACAATTCCTTTCTCTGTGACGATAACATCGACCAATTCTGCCGGCGTCACATCGAAGGCTGGATTAACGGCTTCCATGTCCGTTGGCGCTACTTTTGAGCCGTTAAAATCCGTGATTTCTTCTGCATTTCGATACTCAATCGGAATGTCTTCTCCTGACTTAATTTGCATATCAACAGTAGAAAATGGCGCGACAACCATAACCTTTACGCCATGATGTTTTGCTGAAACCGCATGCGAATAAGTACCGATTTTATTCGCAACATCGCCATTGGCAGCAATGCGATCAGAACCAACAATTAACCAATCAATATCTCCGTTTTTCATCAATGTTGAAACATAAGAATCAATTACCAGTTTTACCGGAATATTATCTTGTTGCAGTTCCCAGCTAGTTAGACGCGCGCCCTGCATCCACGGACGTGTTTCAGAAGAATAGACTTGTTTAACTAATCCGTTTTTGTATGCGCTTCTGATAACGCCTAAAGCTGTTCCATAGCCACCTGTTGCCAATGCACCGGCATTACAATGCGTGATGATTTGGCTATCAGAGTTTATTAATTCTGCACCGAGTCGTCCCATTTCATAGTTGGCGGCAATATCTTCATCATGAATTCGGATAGCTAATTCTGTTAACGCAGGTTCCGGATCACCTTCTATAGAATCAAATGCTTTTCGCATTTCGGCAATCGCCCAGTTTAAATTCACAGCAGTGGGTCTGGATTCAGAAAGTATTTGTAATTCAGCTTCAATCGTTTCCCGCCAGTTATCTTGTGAGGCATGATAAGCAGCACGAGCAGCTAAAACGACAGCATAAGCTGCGGCAATGCCAATAGCAGGCGCACCACGGACAATCATTTCTTTAATGGCTTTTGCAACTTCTGTGGCTGTTTCATAATCAATGTAAATACTTTCTTTCGGTAATTTACGCTGATCGAGTAAAGTTAATCTGCCGTTATGCCATTTAACAGCAGCGAAAGATTCATTAATGTTTTTTGAATTGTAAATTGTCAATGGTGCTTCATCCTGTTAATGAATTATCATAAGCGAACACAAACATAAGGTAATTATTGTAATGATTGTAGATACCCTAATAAGTGCAAAATGGATTATACCTGTTGAGCCAAAAAATACTGTTCTAGAAAATCATTCAATTGCAATTAAAGATGGAAAGATAGAAGCGATTCTGCCATCAGAAAAAGCAACTGAGAAATATACTGCAAACGAAGAACATCATTTGCAACAACATGCTTTAATTCCCGGTTTAATCAACGCGCATACCCATGCAGCGATGAATTTATTTCGTGGCCTTGCTGATGATTTACCGTTAATGGATTGGCTGAATAATCACATTTGGCCTGCTGAAGCTAAATGGGTCGACCCTGAGTTTGTCAAAGACGGAACGGAACTCGCGGTTGCCGAAATGATTCGTGGCGGCACAACCTGTTTTAACGACATGTATTTCTTCCCTGATCAAACAGCCGAAGTCTGTTCACAAGTCGGCATGCGTGTAGTCGTCGGTTTAATTTTGATTGATTTCCCAACTGCATGGGCAAAAGATGCTGATGATTATCTTGTTAAAGGTGAACAGGTACATGATAAATTTAAACATGATTCATTAATCAATACCGCCTTTGCACCGCATGCACCTTATACCGTTTCAGACGAACCATTAAAACGTATCGATGTCATTGCCGAAGAACTTGATATCCCGATACACATGCATATTCATGAAACAGCATTTGAAGTAGAACAAAGTGTTGAACAGCATGGCAAACGACCCTTACAACGTTTATCTGAACTTGGAATACTAAGCCCACGCACGATTGCTGTGCACATGACACAGTTAAACGAAGAAGAAATTAATGAACTGGCGAAACTTAGCGTTAGCGTTGCACATTGTCCCGAATCAAACTTAAAACTCGCCAGTGGCTTTTGTCCTGTAGGTGATTTAGTTAAAACAGGTGTAAACGTTTGTTTAGGAACAGACAGTAGCGCGAGTAACAATGACCTGGATATGTTTGGTGAAATGCGTACCGCTGCTCTGCTCGCTAAAGGCGTTAGTAATGATAGTACCTGTCTTGATGCACACACAACATTACAGATAGCAACGTTGAATGGCGCAAAAGCGTTAGGGCTTGATGAAACAATTGGTTCATTAAAAAAAGGCAAACAAGCTGATATTACTGCGATTAATCTGAATCAACTTGAGACTACACCGCTTTATGATCCTGTATCGCATCTTGTTTATTCGACAAATAGACAACAAGTCACCGATGTATGGATATCAGGGAAACAGTTGTTAAAAA
>JBMZNW010000010.1:13583-17465 GCA_049619915.1 Gammaproteobacteria bacterium | reverse complement strand
TTAAACAAATGTTAGCTGATTGGAACAAGGAAAACCCCGGAAGAACAGAAACAATATTTACGAGTATCCAAAACATCGTGCCTTCACATTTATTAGATACCGATGCGTTTGAGTTTTCTCACTTTGGCAAATCAGAAAAAGAGAATTCGCCTACAACTGAAGAATGGTTAATAAGCGGCAATAAAAACCTAAATAATGAGTAGTGTTTTTATAGTAAACAATCTTAATAATGTCTGAACTTCCCATTTATTACCAAATATTTATCTGGGCGATACCTGTGTTGTTTGCTGTCACTTTGCATGAAGTTGGACACGGATGGGCTGCAAAACAACTTGGTGATCCAACAGCCGAAAGTATGGGGCGTTTAAGTCTTAATCCGCTGAAGCATATCGATCCGTTTGGTACTGTGCTATTACCACTCATTACTTTTTATTTGGGTAGTTTTATTTTTGGCTTTGCCAAACCGGTGCCAGTGAACTGGAATCAGTTAAGAAATAAAAAAAGAGATATCGCTTTAGTCGCACTGGCAGGCCCAGCAGCAAATTTAATTATGATGTTGTTTTGGTTATTCGTAGCAAATTTACTTATAAGTTCAGCAGAGCAGGGTAATTTTACTGCTAACATATTTATCCTGATGGCCTGGGCAGGCATTGTGATTAATATTTTATTAATGGTTTTAAACCTATTTCCATTACCACCCTTGGATGGCAGTCGTGTTGTCTTTTCTTTATTACCGACGCAACTTGCTTATAAGTATTCGAAGATAGAACCTTATGGATTAATTATTCTTGTTATACTATTAGTTAGCGGAGTATTGTTTAAGATTATTGGCCCGATTATCACTTGGGTCGAACGTTTAATGTATTCATTGATTATTTAAATATGCTAAATACAATAGGACTTGCTAGCTTTACCACTTTTGATTACGTCATTTTATCGATCAATCTATTACTTTTTATTTTTTCAAAACAAATAATACATGGCTTCAAGCGTAATGATGCCAAATCAAGTAGTTCTAAGCTTTATGCATTAAGAGCAATCAACCTGATTCTTTTTTCACTATATATTGCGGCACTTTTTGTAGAAGGCTTAATTAAACAGATATCTTTAACAGGTTTAACTTTCTTAATTGCATTCATTGTTAGTCATTTAATTGATATTTTTATTATTAAGAAGTTTGGTCGAGAAAAAGAAATCGACGGCACCAATTATCATACTGAAACATATCAATCTGAAATATTTTCACTATTAGTCACATTATTAACACTGATCACAACAATTGTTATTGTGATTAATGTTTGGGGTATGAATGATTGGCTAAAAGCAACAAGCGTATTAGGTATACTTGCTATCCTTGTTTTTTCAACAAAAGATGTTTGGATACCAGATAATATTAGCGGTCTCATACTCTTATATAATAGTGATATTGAGCCGGGTTCTGTGGTGAAGATTACTGACCAGAACTTGCTTGCTATTGTTGTACAAACTTCATTAACACGTACAATTTTCCGTGATTTGAAAACGAAACACCAAATTGTGCTACCGAATACCATAGTACGTAACAGTAAAATTGAAGTGTTCAGTAAATGCCCAGCAAGCGGTTATACGCAGTTTGTTTATTTTAATATTTCTTATGGTACACCTGCCGATAAAATTGAAGCGCTGTTTCAGGCAATATGGAAAAAAGCCTGTGAAGAATCAAAAGCCATCAATGAAGAGCGCGAACCGGAAATCAGTGTGGTTGATACTGGTGATCATGCTGTTAACTGGCGACTGGGTTATAAGCTAAAAAATCTTTATTTAATGCTGGAAACTGAGTGCTTAGTTAAACGAATTGCGTATGAGTTAGCAGAAGAACACAACATAGAATTACAAACACCATTAACGCATAGTCTTATGAAAGGTGCTGTTTTAGATAAAACGCCTGCATAAAAAAACGGTGTCAGTTTAAAACTGAACACCGTTTTATAAGAATGATAATCAGACTTATTTTTCTACTGTATGCATATGTACATCTTGTTGTGGGTAAGGAATAGAAATACCTTCCGCATCAAAACGTAGTTTTACAGCTTCGGTTAAATCAAAATAGACGTTCCAGTAATCTGCTGTTTTCACCCAGGGGCGGCAAACAAAATTAACGCTACTATCGGCCAGCTCAGAAACCGCAATAACCGGTGCAGGATCTTTTAATATACGCTCATCATTATTAACCAGCTCTGTCAGAACATCTTTCGCTTTCTTAATATCATCGTCATAACCAATACCAAAAACCAGATCAACACGGCGCGTATCTTTGGCTGAATAGTTGGTAATGTTGCCACCGATAATATTTGAATTAGGCACAATAATCGCCTTGTTATCACCCGTACGCATTTGTGTTGAAAATATTTGAATACCTTCCACAACACCGGCAACGCCGCCTGCTTCAATAAAGTCACCGACTTTAAAAGGGCGGAAAGCAATAATCATCACGCCTGAAGCAAAGTTAGAAAGCGAACCTTGTAAAGACAAACCAATGGCTAAACCTGCCGCACCAATGATGGCGACAAATGACGTGGTTTGAATACCGAGCTGGCCCAAAGCCGCAATTATGACAAAGGCCACTAAAGCAACATAAATAATGTTGCTGGAAAAAGAGGCGAGTAGTACGTCTACATTACGTTTTTCCATTGTGCTGGCGACGTAGTTTTTAATACGTTTTGACAGCCAGATACCACCAAATAAGATCGCCGCAGCAACAGCAATATTTATGACTAATGTAGTGATTGATTCACTCATTATTAACTCCTTATAGAATTGGTTGTTTTTCTAAATCGTATTGCACCTTCAAATTGGAAGAAAAGCAAGCCCGACAGTATTAAAATGCTACCTACTATAATATCCCGATTCAAAGGTTCGTTATTTATGATATGACCAATGATCAAGGCACCAACAGGCGTTACCAGCGTAATGAGTGACATTCGAACGGCTTCAACACGTTTTAATACATAATAAAATAGTAAAAACCCAATAACCGAACCTATTATTGCGAGATAGACTATCGCCACGCTTGCATGAGTCGGAATGGCTTCAGGTATTTCATACCCTGAAAATATCCAGATAATTGCAAACATAACGGCGGCAATAAGCAGTGTTCCTGTTACTGTCGATTGGCTGTCAATGTCGGCATTAACCTTTTTTATCAAAACCATATTGAGTGAATAAAATGCGGTGCCAATAAAAATAGCAATGACACCGTAAATCGCATTTTCACTATAACGCGCTCCGGTATCAAGCATGATGTACAAGCCTGCAATACCAAGAACAATAGCCATAAATCTTATTGCCGTTAAGCCACGCTCACCTAATATTTTCATTGCGAAAAGCCCGGTTAAAATTGGCGACATGCCAAAAATAACGGATATCCAGCCTGATGGTATGCTAGGTGCTGCCCAGTACACGATCAACATCGAGAGTGATAAGCCGATACCGCCTATTAAATAAGTCTGGATGGCTTTTATATCTAAAGGTAATTTTTTTCTAATCAGCAGACTAATAGCTGACGCAATAATTGCAGCCAGCAAAAAGCGACTGCAAATAGCAAACAAAAAACCAACAGACTCGCTACTCCATTGAATAGCAAGCGGTGTTGTTGCCCAAATGAGCATGACGGATATGTAAGCTATAATTAATTGCATTGTTTTAACCTCAGTAAATTACTCCTATTTATAAAATTCTATTTCTCAACCTCGTCGCTCCTGCGCATCCATGCGCTCGCGACTTACGACAAGCCATGGAAGGTGGAAGTGTCGGTAATGCAGGAGCAATTACCGACCGTACATCCTGTACGCAACGCCGTTCTCGCACATCCATGTGCTCCACGGCATAAGGCCATCCATGGCC
>JBMZNW010000010.1:0-13573 GCA_049619915.1 Gammaproteobacteria bacterium | reverse complement strand
TCTTTTTATTAAACTAAAATATTACGATTCCCAGGCACACAGACAATAGTTCGCCATCTTCAGCACATAGCGGCACCAAAGTGTTAGGACGAGTTTGTGTGTTTGGAAATTCATGGCGCGCGAGTTTCTGCCTATTTAATTATCCTGTCAAGTTGTAATTTTATTCTTAATGAAATTTTAATAATTGTTTCAGTTTTTCTGTTGACGTAATTTGCTTTGATTTATAACCATCAATTTCGATTGAAACCGAGTTTGTTTCAGACTCGCTAAACCTTAGCAGCTTATACCAGCCCGGATAACGGTGTGCGATATTAATATATTCTTTAACGGTTGGATTGTTTTTCTCGCCAGTGATATTAATTGTTAATGGTGACGTTAAGGTTTCTCGATCAAGCAACAAAATTCCTGCTTCTTCCATCCTCGATGTCGCTACTTCGGGAATGTATAAATAGCGTAAGCCGTGATTTATTATTTTTTTGAATATAGCTTTGTCGCTGTAATGCGATAGTAAATTAATAAAACGTGTGAATGAAATGTTTTCATCGATTTGTCTTACTGATTGGCTTGAGGGTTTCCTTACGAATTTTCTAGACGAAGCATTTTTCGTGTTTGAATTAATACTTGTGTTATATCCGCATAAACTATTTTTAAAGTTTTTATGAATAAATAGGGCAGAGTCGCAAGCATAGTTTAAATAGTGTTCATTTAAAGTTGCTCGATAGAGTTGTAACATGGCTCTTGCCATTGCTAATGTGTCTGCCAGATTAGCCGGTTTGTTTGTCATGATATTCGATAAATACGCACCATGACATGTTCTACAATGTTGATTAACCCAATCGGCTGCTTTTATTGCTATATCCAAACTTTGCTGACTACCACAATATTCATAATGTGTTGCTAGCGCTTCTATCATCCAGCCATTTTCCCGACTTAATAATCGTTTATCTATACATGGTATGCCATGCAATAGTCGATTCGATTCATCTAATGAAAAATATTCATCTGCTTTTATGTTATTAACATTATCTGCTTGCCCTGCATAAAAGGCATCGACATCAGACAACATAAACTTTTGAATATAATTCACGATGGCATTAGTTACATCTAAATATTTTGTAAATTTTAATTGCGCATAAGCAAGAGAATAAAGCCTCAAGTGGCCTGCTTGAGCTGCAATGGTTTTTCGATAATGCGGCATATCCCATTTTCCTTGGGTTGAGTATTGATAAACGCCGCCCCAAACCGGATCTACAAGTGACATAGCTTTATCTAATGTTAAACGTGCCATACGTGCTTCACTCATTTCATGATCCGATGCAATAACAAGCGAATATTCAACGCTATCACGATCAACAAACTTTACTGTTGATAGCAAGCCGCCTTGTTCCCAGTCAAAGCTACGCATATGCATATAGCGTAACCGTCTTCGACATTCATGACTTAAAACTGGGTTAACTTGTTCGACAAATTTTAATTGGCGTTCAATTGTAATTGGCATTTCATTACTTGATTTTAATAAGGCATGCATAGACTTTCCTCAACTTAGAATAAATGAATGTTTAAATTCGGCAGTGACCATGTAACGTAATGGTCCGCCGGCTTGAATGGCGTTAAAGGGATAACAGGTGATCAAAATGAGTTTATGTTTTGAATCAACCGGAATGCTATCGACTTTGGTTTGATCGATAATTTGAATATCCGTAATTTGATACGCACTGGTTCTCTTATTTGATTGAAGTTCTATGTGATCACCTTTTTTAACATTCTTTAAAAAAGCAAAGTGCGTATCTCTATGACCAGAAATAATGACATTTCCTTTTTCTCCGGGTTTAGTACTGCTAAAAAGATGTCCCGGACCGAAAGCCAGTGAAGAACCACTGGCTCCGGCCAGGACGATGTGGCTAATACCATAAGCAGGCGCACTAAGACGGGCTATGGGCCAGGTGTCTGCCCAAGGCCAGGGTTTCACCTCCTTTTGGCCTTTAAGCGTTTCTGTCCAGGCTGTCTCCAGGAGATACTGTGCAAACACTGCTTTGGCGTTGATATAGGAACCTTGTCCTATGAACCAAGAGCCACAGAGGGGGAGGAGGAATAATAAAACGATTTTAAAAAAACTATTTTTAAAGACATTCATGATTATTAAACCCATGAACTGTTACGACGCATCAGGTAATAAAATACAGCGCTGAACAACATCAGTATTAAACCGATTAAGAAATTAATTCGTGCATCCGTCGCTGTTGCAGGAAAAGGTTGGCCAAAGACTTTGCTATGATCCCAGCCAGCGGGTAAATGCGTTGGTATCGCGTTTGAATCAAGCTGTTCTTCTTTAGGTCGAACAGGTGTCACATCAACAGCAACGAGGCTGGTATATTTGCTGACTAAGTGATGTTTTAAAGCTGTTTCAATAATCGTTTGTTTTATTGATTCAAATTCAGCATTGCGCTTTTGTTGCATTAGCGCGGCAATCTTTTTTCTTGCCCAGAGAGAAGAGATACCTTCACGACTTTGTCCGCCGTTAAGTTTTAAACTTGAAGACCATGTTTCACCGGCAATTTTTCCGGTCAGTTTTATTTCGCCGAGTTGATGTTTAGTTTTTGCTGTAATTAATAATGGTTCGCCTTTGTAGAGGTCGGTAATCTTTTGTGGCCATATCTCCATATCTGTGTCCATCCAGTCTATGGTGATATCTATTAATACAGGGTTTTCTATTTTTTCAAACAGAGCCTGCATGCGTGTCTGTACTTCTTCGAGTTTGCCGATATAGGTATGAGTGCCCCGACCAAAGTTAGCAGCACGTTGCATGAAGTGTGAGTTAGGCGCAGAGCCGATGCCGATAGTAAACAAGCGACTGTTACCGAGTTTATTTTGAATTATTTCAAACAAGGCTTGCTCGTTACCGATACTGCCATCGGTTAAAAATATGACTTGTCGTAAATAGTTACTGTTCGATTGATTATTCAAGGCAGCATTTAATGCTGAAGCCATTTCTGTACCGCCATTCGCTTCTAATGAGCGGACATAGTTTGATGCTTGGTTTAAAGTATGTTGATTAAAAGCTTGTGAGTCGTTGAATAGTTTTGACGTAAAGGAATTAAATTGAATAACATTAAACTTATCGCCTGGCTTAAGTTGAGTGAGTGCCAGTTCAAGTGCTGCTCTGGCTTGGATAATTGATTGCCCACCCATGGAACCAGAAGTATCGATAACATAGATAATTTCGCGTGGTAGAGATTGTGCCTGATGTGTTTCTGGCGGTACCATCATGATCATTGCATAAGTCTCACCGTCTTTTTCTTCTGTAAATAATGCGGCTTTCGGTGCAACAGAAGGTATAGGTTTCCAGACAAGTTCAAAATCACGGTTAGCCAGTGTTGTTTCCTGTTTCAACTGAATTTGGTATTGGTCATGTTGCTTATTAACTTCGATAGCGTGGTAAGGACTCTCAACCTTTTCCAAAGCCAGGCCTGCATCCAGATCAATTTTTATAGATACTTTGTTTTTACGTTGACTTCCCGGTTCTAATACAGGCGGAGTAATACGTGATGCATCAGGCACCTGATCAGTGTTAACAGCCCAACCTGTACCGGCAAAACCTTCAATACGCTGATCTTTAGTTAAAGGATTACCCGGAATGTAACGAGGACCAACCACCATAGGAAAGCGTAAAGAAAATGTTCCGTTGTCATAATTAACGATTTGCTGGTATTCAATTTCAACAATAATGGTTTCATGTGGTGCAATATTGGCAACCGAGGTTGTGAAGATATTCGGTCTTTCTTGTTCTGTTAGTGCAGCTTGTTTCCCTTGTTTTTTAGCTTGTGTATAGATTTTTTTTGCAGCTTGTTTCTCTTTTATCTGTCCTTCGATAATGCGTTCGCCAATTTTTAAACGCATGTGGTCAACTGCCGCATTCTCAGGAAGAGGGAAGACATAAATGCCTTCCTGCCAGTTATCAGTAGTATTACTAAAACTTTGTTTAACAGTGACGCGATTAATCATGCCCGTCACTTTCATTGCAACATCCGTATTAAGTTGCGCTTCTTCTCTATACTGACCATTATGTTTAAATAACAATGATGCTTGGCCAACTTCATTAATATTTTTTACTGTATTAGTTTCATTAACTATTTCTTCTATTAACTTTTCAGCATGTGCAGGAGCACTGTTAAATAGAAGTAATAAAACTAAGGTGAATATTGAGCCTGTCGTTAATCCTATTGAAGCTAATAGAAGTTTTGTATTCGAAAAAAGCGTTATGGTTTTCATTGTGTTAGACCTCACGATCAAGCGTTAAATTAATCGTGACGCGTCTATCGAAAACATAAGCTTCTGTATCGCCTTTTAATGCGCGAGTTTGTTTTTCACCATAGGCATGACTACGTAAGCGTTTATCTGAAATTCCTGCATTAATAAACTCAGCTCGTACTTTATCAATTCGTTTCTTACTTAATGCCAGATTGTATTGTTCAGAACCGCGCGAATCAGCATGACCTTCTATCTGAACCTGTATTTGCGGATAAGGCTTGATGAGTTCGATTAATTGTTTAATTTGAGGTCGAATATGCTGACGTATATTGTCATCATTCGTTTTGTAATAAATGACATAGGAAATACCCTGACTCAGTTTTTCCAGTGACTGAATTTCCTGGCTATGTACAACGCGTTGAAATTCTTTTTGAAAACTAGCTTTAGTGGTCGCTAATTCATTTTGTTGATACGCGAGTTCGATACTTTTTGCATTTAATTCTTTTTCCAGTTTTGCAATGGTTCGATTCGTTTCTGTTTCACGATGTCCAAACCAACTGCCGCCCGCAGCACCAATAATGGCTCCCGGAGGTCCGGCAAGTAAACCGCCAATAATCGCGCCGACACCAAAACCGGCACTTTCTTTTGTTGAAGACGGGTGTTGAATATCATCCGCATTGGCAATTGATTGAATGCAGAGTAAGCTGATTAATAAAAGTGTTTTCGAAAAGGTCATTACGGTTTCTCCTGTTTATGTCTAGCTACTATTAAAGAACAGTGAAATGGCAAGGACAGGGTTGGAAAAAGGCAATACGCCGATCAAATGTGGCAAGAATATGGCAATACTGACCGAACTGTTTAAATCTGCTGATATTCGTTCTAAAGTACAAACCTAAATAATAAGAAACACTTAATAAATCAGGGAGGCAGCATGCCGAAGCAAATCATTCTGGTAGAAGATGAGCCGGTTCTGTGTCAGAACTACGCCAAGGCGATTCGCGATCAGGGTTATGAGGTGATTACTGCTGATAATAAACAGGATGCTTTGCAAATTCTGAATAAACAACTCCCTGATCTGGCTATATTAGATATTGGTCTTGGCGATGATGCTGAAGCAGGATTTGATTTATGCCGGGAAATAAGAGCGCTTTCCAATAGAATACCCATTATCTTTTTAACAGCGCGCGATTCCGACTTCGATACGATATCAGGTTTACGTTTAGGTGCGGATGATTACTTGAGTAAAGATACGAGTATGCCGCATATCCTTGCCCGTATTGCTGCGTTGTTTCGTCGCGTTCAAGCATTACAAACAACGACGGAAACAGAATTAATCAAACATGAAAAATTAGTAATAGATGCGCAATGTTTCCAGATAAAGTGGAGCGGTGAGGTTGTTGATTTAAGTTTAACTGAATTCTGGATGGTGCATTCACTTGCCAAACGCATTGGTCATGTTAAAAACAGGGAACAACTGATGGGCGATTCTAATATCTATGTTGATGAAGGTACGATTACCTCTCATATAAAACGCATACGCAAAAAATTCAAAGAGATTGATGCAACCTTTGACCATATAGAAACGGTTTACGGTATTGGATACCGATGGAGAATCTAGGTTTAAAATGCCTTCTTCAAAAATAAGATTCACTCTACGTAGTAAATTAATGCTGTTGTCTATTGCAGTATTAATTATTCCCTACATGGGGTATGACTATTTACGGCAAATGGAATCTTATCTTAGAGATTCATTACAGGCTTCTTTAGTCGACACAGCTTATGCGGTTGCCGGTGCATTAAATGATAAGCCGGACTTATTTGATACCAGCTTCAATGATGAACAAAATAATTTATATGTGCATCGTTTAAATAAAACCTTTCAACTGGATGGTTATACTGATGATTGGGAATCCTATATTGACTGGTCTGATACATATCGTTCTAACTCGACAGATAATAATGACAGCTTCAAATTAATTATAAGCAAGGATGACAGTTACTATTACATTTTGATGCAGGTTGTTGACGACGAATTAAAATATTCAACGTTTGATCAAACAGAAAAGATTAACGGTGACCATGTTGTTATTGTTTATCGTGATCAGTATCAACGTTTGCACAAAGATTACATTGCACCCGGTGGTCCCGGTTTAATTCGTCCTTATACTTATGAAGAAGGTTTAGATGCCTATGGTGTAGAAACACGCTATAAAAAAGATATGACGAATACATCTGCTGTATGGCAGGCAACGGATGAAGGTTACAATATTGAAATAAAAATACCGGCTTATTTAATCGGCGAGAGAATGGGTTTTGTTTTTAATGATATTGATAAAAACAAACAAGGTTCAATTACAACATTTGGTAATCAACCTTATGATGAACCAGGAAGAGTGATTAGTTCATCGCGAAGAATAGAATCGATTATTCATACTCAGGGTAGGGTGGAAGGACGCAGGATGTGGGTGCTGGATAATGCAGGACAGGTATTAGCAAGTGACGGAAGCTTAAGACGTGTGTTCCCTGATAATGCCTTTAATATTATTTACACTTTATTACTACCGCCCGCTTATGATTACTTCAAAGATGATTTAGCCGGTGCTTCACGCCTGCAAGGTAAAGAAGTTAAGGATGCGTTAACAGGGAATACGCAAACACGCTGGCGATTATCGCCAGATAAAAAAGCCGTTATTGTCTCAGCAGCCACGCCGGTCTGGTTTGATAGCCAGATTATTGGTGCCGTCGTCATTGAAGAAACCACTAATAATATTCAGATTATGCAACGACAGGTACTGGCTAATCTATTCAACAAAACACTATTGATATTTTTTATTATTATTTTTTTACTCCTGCTTTTTGCCAGCCGTTTATCAGCCCGTTTGATTAAGCTTAATCGCGAAACAACCAAAGCAATTGATGAATACGGTAAAGTCAAAGGCGAAATATCAGTTAGTCATTCGAGTGATGAAATCGGAGAGTTATCGAGAAGTTTTGCCAATATGCTGGAACGATTGCAGCAATATCATATCTATCTTGAAGGAATGGCTAGTCGCTTGTCTCATGAACTACGCACACCCATGGCAATGGTGAAATCTTCATTAGATAGATTGCAAACCGAACAGGATGAAACAACAAGAAAAGAAATACTTAATGCTGCTGACTCAGGTCTGCAACGATTACAAACCTTACTGACTAGATTAAGTGAAGCAGCGCGATTAGAACAGGCGTTACAGGAAGCAGATAAAACAGAAACGGATTTAAATGAGTTTCTGCAAGAATGTATTGAAGGATACAGGCTAGCTTATCCTGCTCAGTTATTTGAATTGAATACCTTAGATAAGAAACTAAATTTAAAACTGAATAAAGATTTGTTCTTTCAAATGCTGGATAAACTGATTTCAAATGCCGTTGATTTCTCCAATAAAGACAAGAGCATTATTATTAATCTTCTGGAAAAGAATAACGCAATAGAATTACAAGTAATTAATTCAGGCCCAACTTTACCAGAAGGTATGCTGGATGAATTATTTAACTCAATGGTCTCTGTGCGCAATCAACGATCCGAAGCAGGGCCACACTTAGGTTTAGGCCTCTTCGTCGCAAAACTTATTGCGGAATATCATGGCGGAAAAATATCAGCGAGTAATTTAGCTAATGAAGAAGGTGTTTGTATTTCAATCACGCTACAGCAATAAATTACTCTTCTTCATATTCGCTGACTGGTACACAGCTACAGAATAAGTTTTTATCGCCATGGACATTATCTATTCTGCCTATTGGTGGCCAGTATTTGTCTTCATGTAAACCGGCAACTGGGAAGAAAGCTTGCTCTTTACTGTAAGAGTGCTCCCATTTTTCTGCTATTAATTCTTTATGTGTATGTGGTGCATTACGTAACACATTATCTTCTGCATCAGCCGTACCGCTTTCTACTTCAGCAATTTCTTTTCTGATGCTGATCATTGCTTCGCAAAAACGATCCAATTCTCGTTTGTTTTCACTTTCTGTCGGCTCGATCATTAACGTATCGGCTACAGGAAATGACATGGTTGGTGCATGAAAGCCATAGTCAACTAAACGTTTGGCAACATCATCAACCGTAATGCCGCACGATGTTTTTATATGTCGCAAATCAATAATACATTCATGTGCAACCATATTATTTTTACCGGTATATAAAATCGGATAATGCGGTGCTAGCTGTTTGGCAATATAGTTTGCGTTCATAATGGCAACTAACGTTGCGCGTCTTAAACCTCTATCACGCATCATTGCAATATAAGCCCAGGAGATAGTAAGGATGCTGGCTGAGCCCCAGGGCGCAGCGGATATCGTACCAATCGTGCCTTCTGGCCCGGCCTCAGGATTAACACCGTCAACAACAGGATGATCGGGTAGATAAGGTGATAAATGATTTTTAACACCTATAGGGCCAACACCTGGTCCGCCACCGCCGTGTGGAATAGCAAATGTTTTATGTAGATTAAGATGTGCGACATCTGCGCCGACTTTTCCGGGACGACTGATACCGACCAGCGCATTAAAGTTTGCGCCATCTAGATAAACTTGTCCGCCATTTTCATGGATGATGTCGCAAATGGAAGAAAACGCTTCTTCAAATACACCATGCGTAGAAGGATAAGTGATCATTAATGCTGATAATTCTTGTTGATGTTTTTCAGCTTTGGCTTTTAGATCATCAATATCAACATTACCGTTTTCATCGCAAGCAACAATAACGATCTTCATGCCCGCCATTCTGGCGCTGGCTGGGTTAGTACCGTGGGCTGAGGCGGGTATTAAACAAATATTACGTTGAGTGTCACCACGAACTTCATGATATTTTTTTATCACTAACAAGCCGGCATATTCACCTTGCGAACCGGCATTCGGTTGTAATGAAAATGCATCAAAACCGGTTAGGTCACATAACATGTTTTCCAATTCTTCGAATAATTGTAAATAACCTTGTGCCTGATCGAGTGGTACAAACGGATGCATGGCGCTGAATTCACGATAAGACAACGCTTGCATTTCAACTGACGCATTAAGCTTCATCGTACATGAACCTAAAGGAATCATTGATCTGTCGAGTGCGATATCTTTTCTAGCAAGGCGTCGCATATAACGCATCATTTCTGTTTCTGAATGATATTCTTTAAATACAGGATGAGTTAGAAAGTCACTCGTTCTTTGTAATTCTTTTGGAATGCACTCTGAGACATTTTCATCTAATGTTTCTAGGTTTACTTTGCTATCAGCATTGGAATCAAACACATGGAATAATCGTTTTAATTCCTGACGCGTTATTGTTTCATCAAAGGTAATACCTAGCGTATCTTTATTGACTACACGTAGATTTATTTCAGACTCTCTTGCTTTAGCGGCGATACGGCGTGCTCTTCCCGGTACTGAAACAGTGATGGTATCGAAGTAAACATCAGTCGTTATTTCATACCCCAGTTGTTTTAGTCCGCTAGCGACAACCTGTGCCATTCTATGCACTCGTCCGGCGATGAATCGTAAACCTTTAGCACCATGATAGATAGCATAGAATCCGGCAATGATGGCTAATAAGACTTGCGATGTGCAAATATTACTGGTCGCTTTATCGCGGCGAATATGTTGTTCGCGTGTTTGCAATGCCATGCGCAAAGCAGGATCGCCATGACGATCAACAGATACGCCAATAATACGGCCTGGTAATGATCGGGCATAAGCTTGGCGCGTTGCAAAGTAAGCCGCATGAGGTCCACCAAAACCCATTGGTACGCCAAAGCGTTGTGAATTACCGATAACAATATCCGCATCCATTTCGCCCGGAGGAGTTAATAACACCAGACTTAAAATATCAGTTGCAACACTGACCAATGCAGATTGTGCATGCGCGTGTTCTACAATCGGGCTTAGATCATTTATTTGTCCGCTTGAGCCGGGATATTGAATTAATACGCCAAAGTATTCTTTGTCTTCAAGATCTGACCATGGATTACCAATAATGATTTCAAAACCCAATGACTGCGCGCGTGTTTGCACAACGGCAATGGTTTGTGGATGACAATCTTCATCAACAAAATATACATTTGATTTTGATTTCGCGACACGTTTCGACATCGCCATCGCTTCGGCAGCAGCGGTCGATTCATCTAACATCGAAGCATTGGCTAATTCCATACCAGTTAGATCGGTGATCATTTGTTGGAAATTCAGTATCGCTTCAAGCCGCCCCTGACTTATCTCTGCTTGATAAGGTGTGTAAGCGGTATACCAGCCAGGATTTTCTAGTACATTTCGTTTAATAACCGCGGGCATTAATGTACCGTGATAACCCATACCTATCATCGAAGTATAGACATGGTTACGTTCGCGTAGCTTACGTAAATACGTTATTACCGCACGTTCGCTTTTTGATTCAGGTAAATCCAGTGGTTCGCGCGAGATAATGTTTTCAGGAACAACTTTATCAATAATTTGTTCCAGAGAATCAAGTTCCAGGTAGGCAAGTATTTCATTTATTTGTGCATGAGAGGCACCAATATGTCGACGGATAAAATCACCGTACATCTCAAGTTGTTCTAAAGATTGTTTGCTTTGCGCCATTCCTGAGCTCCCCAGCTTAGCGGTTATAAAAGATTCTCTTTAATTGTGGGTTTATAGATCTGCAATGAAAGCGTTGTATGCTTCTTCATCCATCAGTTCAATAACTTCACCTGGATCATCCAGTTTTAGTTTTAGAAACCAGCCTTCATCAGTCGGGCTTGAGTTTACCTTTTCTGGTTCGTCTTCTAATGCGTCATTGACGGCGATTACAGTACCACTTGCAGGTGACATAACATCACTAGCGGCTTTTACTGATTCAACCACAGCAATATCATCATCTTTACTAAACTGCGCATCAATTTCTGGTAGTTCAACATAAACAATATCGCCTAATTTGTTTTGTGCGAAGTCGGTAATACCTACTGTCGCATTGCCATCATCATCCATTAGCAACCATTCATGATCTTTACTGTATTTCATGTCGCTCATTATTTAATTCTCCTGCTAAGCTCTATAATAATTATGTTTAACGAAAGGTAGTGTCACTACTTGAACATGTTGAATTCGATTACGTACTTTCACCGTTAAGTTTGTTCCTGTTTCACTGTATGGCTTTTCGATATAAGCCATAGCGATGGGTTTCTTTACGCTTGGGCTAAAGCCGCCGCTAGTGACAATACCGATTCCTTCTTCTTTTTCATTGAGAACGGATTCGCCTTCTCTAATCGGCGCTTTGCCATCAGACAATAAACCGACTCTTAATCGTTGTGTTCCGTTTATTCTTTGTTCCTGAATAGTTTTCTTACCTGGATAGTCAGGTGATTCATTTGCCAGTCGTTCTTTTGAAATAACCCAGTTGAGGTTCGCTTCGACAGGCGAAGTATTTTCATTAAGATCGTGTCCGTATAAACAGTAGCCTGCTTCCAGTCTTAATGAATCTCTGGCACCTAGTCCGATGAGTTCAACTTCTTCTTCCGCTAAAAGTAAGCGAGTAATGCTATCGACATGTTCTATTGGGATTGATAGTTCAAAACCATCTTCGCCGGTATAACCGCAACGGCTAATAAAGCAGTCAATATTATTAATGTTAAATTGATTGCCAGACATAAAAGTCAGTTTTGTTGCTTCCGGGCAAAAACGCTTTAGGACATCGGCTGCTTTTGGGCCTTGTATTGCTATCAAGGCACGGTCAGTTAATACGTCAAGCTGACAATCACCGATTAAATGATCTTGTATATAGTTTATATCTTGCTCTTTACATGCCGCATTAATAACAACGAAGAGTGCATCACCGGTATTCGTGGCCATGATGTCGTCAAGAATCCCGCCTTGTTCATTCGTCAAGACAGAATAGCGTTGCGCATTTAATGCTAAATTTTCTATATTACTGGGAATTAATGCTTCCAATGTGCGAGCCGCATCATTGCCGCTGAGTTTAATTTGGCCCATGTGGGATATATCGAACAGGCCGGCATTTTCTCGTGTATGTAAATGCTCTTGCTTCACACCATTTGAATATTGAACCGGCATTTCATAACCGGCAAAACCTACCATTGTAGCGTTTTGCTCAATATGTAATGCGTAGAGTGCTGTTTTTTTTAAATTTGTTGTATCCATTTTATGATAAGTTGAAAGGCACTGTTGTGCGGAACTTCATAAACTTATGTTGCGGCGCAATGGTGACTAAATTTATGTGCTTTTGCAAGGAAACAATAATGCTAAAAAATAGTGCAGAAATTAATTAACAGGACGCGCGATTAGACCTGATTGCGTCAATGAAACGCTATAGCTCGCGTTATTTTTCATCGGTAAATAAGTGGCGCTACCATAATAAGCATCAACCCAGGGTAACCATTGTTCATAATCCTTAATTAATGCCCAATAATCTATTTCGTCCTGACCGCTAAGCGCATA
Source organism: Gammaproteobacteria bacterium (assembly GCA_049619915.1). GTDB lineage: Bacteria > Pseudomonadota > Gammaproteobacteria > Eutrophobiales > Eutrophobiaceae > UBA7359. Next base: position 871 of record JBMZNW010000010.1, on the reverse strand, counting down.
AACCGAACGTTGTTTTGTTAATTCTTCGTCAATATCACTGTAACGGCCGCTGATTCGTTCCAGTCTGTATTGTGCATTCAATCCTAAAAGTTGCGCCCAGCCATGCCATTTAATAATACGCGCATCCATTTGCCACTCATCACCACGTAGCAGGTAGGATTTTTTCTCCGCTGTATTTGCATAAGTAATTTCGAGTTGGAATTGCTGTTCTTCAATTTGTTGAAATGTAAGTGTTGCGACAGCCTGTTCGTGAGTCAGGCGATCATAGCTGTATAGATTTGCTGTAATAGATAAGCTTAATAATCCGCTTAAGCCAAGCGACAGGCCGGATAATCCTTGCAAGCTTGCTGTCACGGGTTTACCCCGCATAAATCGTTTTGCCGATAAAAAGAAAAGTATCAAGCTGAAAATGAATAAGACACAAATAACGGCCAAAATGCTTTGGTCGAGATTGAGGAACGTTTCGATATTTAAAAGCTCTATTAGCATGTCGGCTAAGCTATTTTTTCGTCTGTTTTGCGCCAGTTTTCGTCTTGAAAAAAGTGAATTTCAGGTATTTTTTCATACATTTTTCCATGATTTTTTCTAGCTATTTTTTATCTGGCTGGCTGACAATTAGAGCTTATCATGTAATACTGAATTAGGACTGATATCGCACGAAATTCGGTCTAAAATAGTATTTTAAATGGTCTGGATTGACCCAGAATAATAATTGTAACTATCTGAAAAAATTAAAAATGTCTGAAAATAATGATCAGATCCGTCAACGGATTGCAGAACTTATCCCGATTAATGAATTACCTCCAAATCTACAGAGTAAATTACTCGAACGTGGGAAAATATTAAGCGTTAAAAAATCCAGATTTATCTT
>JBMZNW010000009.1:9794-18521 GCA_049619915.1 Gammaproteobacteria bacterium | reverse complement strand
TATGTTTATTAATGCCATTGGTGAATATTCAGAGAAAGACACAGCCATTCGCGAAGTCTGTAAAGAATACAAACGACTCATGAGAAATTATATGACGAATCTTGCCGAGCAGGCGGGAATAGAAGAAGCTGAGGAATTAGCGAATGAACTTTCATTATTACTTGAAGGCTCGATTGTAACTGCACAGGTATCTGAATTATCTGAACAGGCAGCAGATACTGCCAAGCGAGCAGCTAAAAGACTAATAGACGCTTATTAGGTTGTTATTCATGACAGGGAAGATTTATTTTTCTTGGTCTACCTATCGCGTAACCCTGCGCATAATCGACACCGATCTTTTTAAGCATATTTAATATTTGTTCATCTACAACAAATTCAGCAATAGTCTTTTTGCCCATTACATGTGCAATGTCATTAATCGAACGAGTCATTGCCAGATCAATCGGGTCATTCATCATATTTTTAATAAAGCTGCCATCGATTTTTATATAATCAACAGGAAGGTTTTTTAAATAACCAAAAGAAGACACGCCGCTGCCAAAATCATCCAGTGCGAAAAGGCAACCATGACTGTTCAATCTGTTGATGAAGCGGGTAGCTTTCGCAAGATTTGCGATGGCTGCCGTTTCAGTAATCTCAAAACAGATTTTTTCACCTGGTATCTTCGAAGTTCGAAGATGATATAGTACGTATTCAAGAAACATCTCATTGTCTATCGATAGTCCTGATAAATTGATTGTGCAGTGATGAATTTTATTTAATCGATTCTTTTTACTCGCCATCCACTGAAACACATTTCTAACGACCCATTCATCAATTTTAATAGAAAGATTGTATCTCTCAGCAGAAGGTAAAAAATGTATCGGTGTGATAAATTCATCATTTTCTTTTAAACGAATCAAAAATTCATATGTTTTTTGGATGAGTTTTCGTCGTGGATATCGATAATCTTTTGTGTGTATAGATAAAATTCATCATTATTTATCGCGTTTTTGATTTTATTAACCCACTTTATTTCGCCTCGATGACGAGTGATCTTTGCGTCATTTTCCTTATAGACATGCACCCTGTTTCTACCCGCGTCCTTGGCAACATAGCAGGCCGAGTCAACCATACTCATGAGTTTCACCAGTGAATCAGTGCTTGGATCTATCGAGATTACTCCAATACTTGCGCCGACATTGTATTTGTTATTCTGCCAGTAGAAATCATAATCATTGATTAGTTTTCGTATGGATTCAGCAATGGTACGAGCCTTTCTTATACTGCAGCCTTCCATCAAAATAGCAAATTCGTCTCCGCCCAGTCTTGCTAGTGTGTCGCGTTTTCTTATATGACCTTTTAATAGCTCACTGATGTTTTTCAGTAAAGTATCACCAGCAAGGTGTCCGCATTCGTCATTAATGATCTTGAACTGATCCAGATCGAGATAACATAAGGCATGCTTAGTCTGATTGTTTTTGGACTCATTCAGTAGATCCTGTAGGCGATTTTCAAACTCTGGGCGGTTAATCAAATCGGTTAAGAAATCGTGTGATGCCTGATAAGAAAGTTGTTGTGATAATTTATGACGTTCGGAAATATCTTCCGAAACGACTAACATCTGTGACTCTTCATCATCAATCTCAACCATCTTTGCTGTTTCGCGATACCAGAGTAGATGTCCATCTTTATGTATTTTACGTATTTCTACTTCATTGATGGCATTATTTTGTTTAAAGCATGTTTTTAGAAAAGATTTATACCTTCCTCTATCTTCATCAAAAATAACATTGATAATTTTTTGTTTTGTCAATTCATCCGGTTCATAGCCCAGTTCTTTAGCGCCATGACGATTGATCGATTTTATTTTCCCGGACTTGTTCAATGTGATGAACATTGAAGGAGAATCATCATAAAGAGACTGAAGACGTTGTTCGCTTTTTGATAAGGCTAATTGAATGTTTTTTATTTCAGTAATGTCTCTGGCAACAATTGATACGCCGGTAACATTTCCATCTTTGTCAAAATGAGGGTTGTGATGCCCGTTAATGCATCTGCTTTCTCCATTTGGAAGTGTTCGCCAGAACTCAACAGTATTGGTTTTTCCCTGTAATGATTCATCAATGATATCTTTGAGTCCTCCATAAAATACTTCTTCGCCATGTAGCTCAACGACTTTATGACCGACGATTTCTTCCAGAGGTTTGTCAGTGACACGACGGTAGCTTTCATTAACAAAACGATAAGTATAATCCGTGTCAATGAAAGACATTAAATCATCGGAGGATGAAATTATACTGTTATAATATTGCACATACTCTTCATTATGTTTTCGTTCAATTTCATAGGTGACTTGTTGTGCAAAAGTTTCCAGTATCTGTTTTATACGAGCTGTATTTTTGATGGCCTGTTTATGCATGACGGCAAGTAGGCCAATGGCTCTATTATTTGAATCAAATAAAGGTGTACCGAGATAGGCCTCGACATCAAGATGTTTTAATAAGGAAATTTTGGGAAATAGCGATTGTACATTTGAGGTATAGGCCTGAAACGATTTACCGAAAACAGTTTCACATGGAGTGTCTTCAAGAGGAAAATCAATAGGTTCAAGAAAGATGCCATTATTATATATTGCCAGAGATTTAAGCTGGTGCAGTGAGAAATCAGATTGATGGCTGATTAAAACAAAATCAACATTTAACAGTTTGCCTATGGACTCCGCTAATTGTTCAAATGGGTTTCGGTCTTTTTGTTTTTCTCTTACCGTTAATGCTTTGTTCAGCTTTTGTGTATATTGTTTTTCAAGTTCGATTGCCAGTCTAAAGGCATACACCTTAAGCGTGTATTCTATGGTTTCTTTGTTATTAAGTTTTTGCTGATTCAGTATTACCAGATGGCCGATGACTTCATTATTCGAATTAACCAATGGTGTAGCAGCATAACCTGCTGCGTCCAGATCGACGAGATCCTGATCTCTCGGGAAAAGCGCTTGTATATCTTCAGGGTAATAACAGACTTCACCGCTGATGACTTTCTCGCAAGGAGTCTCGGTTGTTTCGTATTCTACGTTATCTATAAAATGATCCTTGTCCCAGAAATATAATGTTCTGACTTTGGTTAGAGTCAGGTCAGTGCATTCTGTAATAAAGGCATAACGAACATTCAGTGTTTTGGCGAGCTGCTCTATTGCATTGGCAATAAAGTCCTCTTCCGGAACGGACTCAATATCATTGACTATCTCATCGTGGATAGTGCTGACTTTCTCAAGATCATCTACAGTTTGCATGCTTTTCCAATAGTTGTTTAGAAGACTATTGATTTTGTAATAATTATCAGTCTTTTTCTCTAGACCTTAAAGTATATAAAACAATAGAACGTAAACAACGGGAAAAACTTGAGTTATTTTATGTCTGGAATTAATGAAGGGCTAACAGCATAATCGGCCATTATGTTAATAGTCATTTATAATCAATAAGTTATATTTTATTTCTATTGTTCTACACTGCCTTTTAGATGTTGGCAGATGATATTACCTAATCGTTCAATTGAATTATGTGCTTGGTTTAGATAAATGAAAATAGCTCATCGAGCTATTAATCATTAATACACGCCGAGCGCTTTATATAATCTTACTAAACTTTCTGCTTGCATCGCTGCTGCGGTGATGACAGCAGATTCAGATTCATTGACTGTACGTTGCGAATCTAAAACATCGAGGAATGATATTTCGCCTTCGCGATAAAGTATTTGTGATAAATGTAATGCTTCGTCTGCGTTTTCATAGGCTTTTTCTAGAGAAATAAGCTGTTGTTTAATATTTGCAAGATCAGACAGCGCAACTTCAACTTCTGTTACTGCTTGTAATATAGACTTTCGGTAACTTTGATACGCTTGAACTTCTCTTGCCTGTGCTGCATCAATGCGTCCTTCGATTCGACCAAAATCTAGAACCGAAACAGCCGCGCCAGCCGCGATATTCCAAAGCGTTGTTGGACTGGTAAAGAAATTTTTGGCAACGCCAAAAAAACTACCAATGGTGAAAGTAGGGAATAACTCTGCTGTCGTACTTTCAGTTAGGTTTGTATTCGCAATTAAATTAGCATGCGCAGCGCGAATATCGGGTCGTAATATTAATACTTGAGCAGGTTCTATCAGAATAAGTTTTTCATTGGCTTTCGGTACTTGCTTTGTTTCTTTTAGTAATAAAGTAAGTTGTTCAGGTAATCGACCAGTTAACACACTTAATTGTAAACCTGCACTCGCAGCAAATCGTTTAAACTCAGATATTGATGCTCTTGTTGTATTAACAATATTTTCTGCGCGTTCAACATCTAATTGTGGTGATTCGCCAAACTTTCTTTGTTCACGAATAAGCGTTAAGGTTTTTTCTTGTACGATTAGGTTTTTCTTCGCTATCTCTATTTGTTGTTGAAAAGCGCGGTAATCGATATAACTACGCATAACTTCCGCAATTAGCGTTATTGTCACGTCATCATAACTTGCTTGTAATGATTGAATTTGTGCATCGGCCGCTTCAACATTCTTTTTGTTTTTACCAAAAACATCTATCTCATACGATATATCGAATCTGGCATCATAAAAGTTATCTATTGATGTTTTAGAAATTGCTTCACGACTTGCTGATGAAGTAAAGTTAACTTGTGGAAACAAGAAGGAACGTGTCGATCTTCTATTGCCTCGTGCTTCTTTAATACGCGCAGCTGCAATTAAACGATCAGGACTATCAGTCAATGTAATCTCGATAAGTTCATTAAGAGAGTCATCATTGAAACTTAACCACCATTGTTTCAGTGCAGTTTTATCATCAATTAGATTAACGTATTCAGCTTCTTGATTTTGCCATGCATCAGGTTGCTTTATGACATCAAACTTTTGAGCTTTAGGCATACAAGCAGAAAGAAAAATGACTAACAGCAAACTGGTAAATATATTTTTCATAATAAATCGCATCGAATTAATTATTGCTTGTTGCATGTATATTATTTTCGCCTTTCAGTATTACTTCCAACTTACGTAAGATGACATAAAACATTGGTGTAAAGATCAAACCAAAGACGGTTACGCCAACCATGCCTGAAAAGACAGCAATACCTATCGCTTGGCGCATTTCTGCACCAGCACCATGACTTATTACTAAAGGAAGTACACCCATGATGAAGGCGATTGATGTCATTAAAATTGGGCGAAGGCGAAGCCGTGCTGATTCTATTGCCGCTTTTACAATACTGTGCCCTTGCTGCTCCAAATCACGCGCAAACTCAACAATCAGGATCGCGTTCTTACAGGCTAAACCTGCCAACACAAATAAGGATATTTGCGTAAAGATATTATTATCGCCACCCATATGAAAAAACTTACCAAAAATAAAGACACCCAAAATGGCAGACAATATAGCCATCGGCACTATCAGAATAACAGCGAGCGGTAATGTTAAACTTTCATATTGCGCCGCTAGTATTAAAAACACTAATAAAATACATAATGGAAAAATAAATACCGCAGTATTACCGGCCAGAATTTGTTGATAAGTCAGATCTGTCCATTCAAAGTCCATGCCTTGAGGTAAGGTTTCATCCAGAATTTTTGTAATGGCATCTTGTGCCTGACCAGATGAATAGCCCGGTGCAGGGTTGCCACTAATATCGGCAGCGCGGAACGCGTTATAACGCATTGCAGTATCAGGTCCAAAGGTTTCTTCAACACGCATAATAGAACCTAGTGGCACCATATCGCCATTTTGATTTCGTGTTTTTAAGGTTTTTATATCATCCGGTGTTGAACGGTATTCTGAATCAGCCTGCACAATAACTTGATAGGTACGACCGAATTGATTGAAGTCATTCACATATATTGAACCAAGATATATCTGCATTGTTCGAAAGATATCATCAATAGGAACACCTAGTTGTTGCGCTTTAGTACGATCAACATCGGCATAAAGTTGCGGCATGTTAATGTTGTAATTAGTCAAAACAGGAAAAGCTAAAGCTGGATCCTGATAGGCTTTGGCTAATACTGCTTGTACGGCTTTGTCTAATTCTGCATAACCTTGATCAGTTCTATCCTCAATCTGTAACTTAAATCCTCCCGCAGTTCCTAGACCACTCACAGGAGGCGGCGGGAATATAGCGACAAACGCATCTTCTATAGAACCGAATTTCTGTTGTAATGTTTGCATGATCGCAAACGCACTTAAGTCGGGTGTTTTTCTTTTATCAAAATCATCTAACGCAAGAAAAACAATACCTGCACTAGGTGAGTTAACAAAGCCATTAATTGATAGGCCAGGAAATTGAACAGCCGCTTCAACACCAGGCTGAGCAAGTGCAATGTCGCCCATTTCTCGCATGACTTTTTCAGTACGTTCTAATGTCGCGCCAGGAGGCAGTTGCGCAATAGCGATTAAATATTTCTTATCTTGTGCGGGCACAAAGCCTTTTGGCACAATATTAAAACTGGCACCCGTGGCCATGACTAATAAGACATATATGACGCCCATAATGACAGTGCGGCGCGTAATGAAACTACATACGCCTTTGCCATAAATACTTTGTAAGCCGCCGAAGAATTTATTGAATAAATTAAAAAACCAACCGAGTAAATAATCCATTAACTTTGTCAGTCGATCTTTAGGCGCATGTTTTGGCTTTAATAATAACGCCGACATAGCAGGACTCAATGTTAATGAATTAAATGTCGAGATAAATGTTGCGATAGCAATGGTTAACGCAAACTGTTGATAGAACTGTCCGGTCAAGCCACTAATTAATGCAATTGGTATAAATACACCGGCCAGTACCAATGATGTTGCGATAATAGGGCCGGTGACTTCTTTCATCGCTTGAATTGTTGCATCACGCGATGATTTACCCTCAGCGATATTGCGCTCGACGTTTTCAACAACAACAATCGCATCATCAACAACAATACCAATCGCCAGAATCAGGCCGAATAGCGATAATACGTTGATAGAAAAACCTAATAGGTACATAAATGCGAATGTGCCAACAATCGATACAGGCACGGCTAAAAGTGGAATAATGGAAGCACGCCAATTTTGTAAAAATACAATGACAACCAGTACAACTAAGGCAACGGCTTCAAATAAGGTTTCGATAACTGATTTAATCGAGTCACTAACAAATACTGTTGGGTCATAAACAATCGAGTAATCAACGCCATTCGGCATATTTTCTTTTAAACGTTTCATCGTTGCTCTAACGTTCTTTGAAATATCAAGCGCGTTAGAACCTGGGGAAGCGAAAATAGGAATGGCGACAGCTTGTTCACTGTTTAACATAGAACGAAGTGCATAGCTTTGCGCGTCCAATTCGACTCGAGCAATATCTTTTAAACGTGTCACCGCACCCGTGATATCACGTTTGATAATGATCTGTTCAAACTCTTCAGGTGTTTCCAGCCGACCTTGTACATTAACAGGTAGTTGTAACTGCACATCGTTATCATAAGGTGGGCCGCCGATGACGCCGGCAGCGACTTGGACATTTTGATTACGAATTGCCTGAACGACTTCAGCAGCAGTCATGCCACGTTCGGCAACTTTATTGGGATTAAGCCAAACACGCATGGCGTAATCACCTGAGCCAAATAACCGTACTTGACCGACACCTGTAATCTTGGCTAACTCATCTTTAACATTAAGGTTAGCGTAGTTACGCAAGTACAACATATCGTAACTATTATCGGGTGATCTAAGATGGACAACCATAGTTAAGTCAGGCGAACTCTTTATCACTGTAACGCCAAGTTGTCGGGTGATTTCTGGAAGACGCGGTAAAGCTTGTTGCACTCTGTTTTGAACAAGTTGTTGCGCTAAATCAACATCCGTTCCGATGGCGAACGTGACGGTTAAGCTCATATTGCCATCAGTTGTTGCAAGTGAATTCATATACAACATGTTCTCAACGCCATTAATCTGTTCTTCTAATGGCGTTGCAACTGTTTCAGAGATAACGGCGGGATTCGCACCAGGAAAACTCGCGCTAACGATAATAGAGGGAGGTGAAACTTCTGGATACTCTGAAATAGGTAGCGAAAATATAGAAATACTTCCTGCAATAAAAATTAATATCGATAAGACAGACGCAAAAATCGGCCTATCAATAAAAAATCCTGATATGTTCATGAATATTCGTGTTTAGTCGATTGTTTATTTAATTAGAAAAACCCAAAAGCTGATCTTTAGTTTGTGGAATAACCGGCATACCGGGTTGGATACGAATAATGCCTTCAGTAATAATCAGTTCACCAATATTCAAACCTGATGTAACGATTCTTTGTCCTTTTATACTTTTACCAATTTCAATCTCTCTATATTCGGCAAGATTTTGTTCGTTAACGACATAAACAAACTTACGATTCTGGTTTGTGCCGATAGCACGTTCACTAATTAATACGAGATCGTTAGATGACGGTGTCCCGACTTGAATACTGGCAAACATTCCGGGTAGCAATACACGATCATCATTATTAAACAATGCGCGCGCACGTATTGTTCCAGAAGAAACATTAATCTGATTATCAAAGCTGTGGATATAACCTTCATACTGTACATCATCTCCGGCCAGTTTTAATTTCACTGGGATTTGATGCTCGGCTTGTAGATCACGCGCAGTCGCACGTATGTATTTCAAATAGCTTTGTTCATCAACTTCGAAATCTGCATAGATTTTATCTTGAGAAACGATTGACGTTAAAAGAGGC
>JBMZNW010000009.1:0-9784 GCA_049619915.1 Gammaproteobacteria bacterium | reverse complement strand
AAAGCCAGTGCGTTGCTTCGGTCCAAGGGCATCAAAGGGCAAGGTCTCTTTGCCACTCGGGCTATCCCTGAGAAAGCGGTGATTGGGGAATACACAGGGCAGCGATTGACGTTAAAAGAGGCGAACTAATTCCGGTTTCAACCAGATTACCTTCTTTTACTTCAGCACGACTAACGCGTCCACTAATGGGTGCTTTTACATAAGCATAATCAAGATTAATGTTTGCACTTGTCAGTCTTGCTTCAATACCGCGGACTGTATCTTTTGCGACATTAAATGCATTGATACGTTCGTCTAATAAACGTTGGGAGATGGCATTGTTTTTAATCAACTCTTCAGCGCGTTTTAATTGTTTCGAGGAGAAATCAACCTGATTCTTTGCCGCGTGCAGTTCAGCTTTTGTTTGATTAACGATTGCTTGATAAGGGCGCGGGTCAATAACAAGCAACACATCGCCTTTTTTTACTTGTTGTCCATCTTCAAATTTTATTTCGGTAATCGTGCCGCTTACTTGAGCTCGAATTTCTGCAAAGTTTACCGCCTCCAGATGAGCTGAATACTCATTCCAAATTTGTACGGCTTCAGCATTAATCTTCTCTACCGTAACAGGCATCGCTTGTGGAGCCATAGCCGCCTCTTGTTCAGCAGCCTGCACAAACATATGATTCTCTTGAAAGTAATATCCTGCGGCGGCGAGTGTAATAACGCCTGTCGCTAACAAGATTTTAGTTTTAATGTGTTCCATTTTGTCCTCATATAGTTGACTAGTCAGTCAAAATTAAAGTTGAAAAAAATAGCTTCACGTTTCTTGTAAAACGCTATTTTTTTCTACACCAATTATTTTAAATAAATTCTCTTTCATTAAGTTTGGTTTCAGAGGTTCCAGGCTATTTTGAATACGAGCCATGACTAATTGCCCCATAAAAAACGAATAAACAGTCTCCGCTACTTTAGGGATATCTGTCGAATCAGGTAAAAGCTCTTCAGCCACCATATCTCTTAAGGTCGATTCGTAATATCGTTTCTTATTATCCATAATCTCATCTGTCTTTAGCCGAATTAGCTCATCTTGAGGCGCCATCTCTGATGCTAAAGACACCATCGGACAGCCACAGACCATGCCATGTATCTCTGCAATCTCCTTTTGTTTTTCATAAGCAACATCAATGTAACGTTTAAAACGCTCGATTGGTGGCCTACTTGCAGAAAAAATCTCATCTAATAATGGCTTAAATTGCAGATGAGTGACTTCCATCGCTTCAATAGCGAGGTCGATCTTTGATGGGAAAAAATGATAAAAGCTTCCTTTTTTAACATCTGCGGCCTTGCAAATATCATCAACACTGACCGAGCCGTAGCTCGACTTCCAAATCAAATTAATCGCCGTTTCTACTAAACGTTGTTTCGTATTATTTGTGCCCACAAGCTAATCTTTATCCTCTAGTGACTGAGAGATAGATTAGCAAAGTTGACTATTTAGTCAAATTTTATTTTTTGTTGGAGCTAAATGGCTGATAGTTAGATGATTTTGTTAATTTTGAAGATGAGGCATTAGGGCATGCCTAATGATAAATGAAGTATTTTGCTATTAATTTGCCGCGCCGAGTTGCTTGGCTCGATTTGCAGTTTCAGCTAAATCTTCTTGATTGATTTCCCAACCTTGCAGGTGTTGGCAGATAATGTTGCTTAATAATTCAATATGTTCTGGTTTGTCATTGAGCGCTGGGATGTAAGAAAACTGTTCTCCTCCGGCTTCGATAAAAAACTCACGATTTTGCATATCGATTTCTTCAATCGTTTCAAGACAATCAGCCGAAAAACCGGGGCAAATAATATTTACGCTTTTTGTTCCTTTTTTCGCGAGTTGTTTTAACGTCACATCGGTATAAGGTTTCAACCATTCGCGTGGGCCAAAACGAGACTGGAATGTGACTTGCCACTCATCATCATTCAGGCCAAGTTTTTCGGCAACCAGGCGCGCCGTCTTATGACATTCACAATGATACGGATCACCGGCGAGAAAATAATGTTTTGGTAAACCATGAAAAGAAAAGATTAGTTTTTCCGGTTTTGCGTTTGTTTGCCAATGTTCTTTAATACTATTTGCCAAGGCATCGATATAAGCTGAGTTATCATGGTAATGATTAACCATTCTCAATTCGGGTAAATGGCGCCATTGCGAGAGTTCTTTTGCAACCGCATCAAAAGCTGATGCTGTTGTTGAGGCCGAATATTGAGGGTATAGAGGTAAAACTAATAATCGTTGTGCATTTGCTGCTCGCAGCTTTTCTAAGCCTGATTGAATCGATGGATTGCCATAACGCATAGCAAGTTCAACATTAACAGGTAAGTTTGTTTTTTCTTTTATTGTTGCTTTAATTCCCTCTAATTGCTTTAAGGAAAAATCTAATAAAGGCGAACCGTTTTCTGTCCAGACTTTTTCATACGCTTCAGCAGATTTTTTCGGACGTGTACGCAGGATGATGCCATGTAATATACACCACCAAATCGGTTTCGGTACTTCGATTACACGCGGATCAGATAGAAACTCTGCCAAATATTTCCTTAAAGCAGCAGGTGTCGCTGCGTCAGGAGTGCCTAGGTTAGTAATCAGTACACCAATACATGCTGGACTATCATGTTTATATTCTGGATTGCCTTTATATTTCATAATAAATAACTTTATATAGCAGTGAGGAGTATTTGTAAAAAATATTTATCACGGAGCAACAGCCATCAAAATAAACTTTCTAATATTGTCATGATGATAAAACCGACGATGATGACGACAGGTATAGCAACACTAAACATTAAACTTTGTAAAAAGAGTTTAGCTGTTGGTATATCTTTTTTCTGATTGGTGCGGGCTGCATTGACAATAGCAGTGATGGGGACTATCGGCATAGCAAACAAGAAAGCAGCTAAACCAACAAATGAACCATTACCAGTGTTCATTACAACAATGATATAAACAGTTAGTACTTGAAGTAGTAATGGAACAACAACACAGTAAATATATCGCATAAAATTTTGCATGATTTTTTCTCAGTTGATTTCTTGATTTTATTCTTTTCTCTTTATGTGTCTATATTTAATAAAGACGGCCAGCAATCACTGGCCGTCTTTAGTTTATTTAGAAGTTTGCTTCTGCTTTTTTAAAAGCATTATCGATGCGTAATTTTATTGCAACACCATGCCGTTCAATAATAGAGCCGATAATGATTGCAGAAGTCCCTGTTGCTGCAAGCCCTGTCCAACTTAGAATATCAATCATTTGATAAATATGGATCAAGTCATAACTCACGGCAACCGCAGTCGTTATGAAACCTAATACGGTGATTACTCGTGATTTACTGATATAGCCCATCGCCATAACAATTAAACCAACCAATGCACACATTAAGCCATTAAATAATGTTTCATAGATAGCAAGATGCAACATGAAACTTAAACTTGTCACAAGTCCAGCCATTATAAGCGTAGCGTGTTTAAAGTTTTGACTGCGTTTCATCATGTCGATCATGTGAGCAGTAAAAACAAGCGCAAAAACCGGTAAGACGCAATTAAAAGGAAGTAATTTATCAATTAATAGCGATGCTGGTACTGCGACCATAAACGCAGTGGGTATTGAAATAAACTCCATTAATTTACGTACACGACTTGCAATGTCCAGCTGTAATGAACAATGTCTTAAAGTCATAAAACCGGTAAATGCAATGATGGTATAGATTAAGTCGTCAGCCTGATATAACCATAGACTGCGAACTAACATAATAACTGGCGCAATGAATAATAAACTTCTTGCGAACTTACCTTCGGCTGTTCGAAGTAATTTATCTTTATTGGCCAGTTTTGTAACAAATGCTAATGTCAATAAGATACTGGCACCTGCAATAATCGAGACATACAAAGTATCTCTCACCGGTATTAATAACATTGAACCGGAAAGTAAATACGCCGCTGTTAATGGCAAGGCCGATTGACGCGCCATTACTTTAAAGCCAAACAGTGTTATTGGCACGAGTACAACTGTTGCAATAGCGAGTGCAACAGCAATAGAAGCACCACTAGTGACTGTCCATAAAGCAATATCCGGATAGTTAGATAATGTGCCGCCCCATTGTGTATAGGAAAAAACCAACGCGCCTAATGTAGTCAGGTTTGCTGTGATTGAAACAAGACTTAAACCAAAGAAAACTCTGGCACCTTTGTTTTCCTTTATCAGGAAGGCTAAGCCAAAACCGCCTATTGCTAACAATACTGTTTGAGAAAGTAATAAGTAGTAACGATGTAGATCGTTACCACTATCCCAACCTTGAAGCAGAAATATGGACATTGATGCGACAACAGAAAATGCACCAATGATTCTTAACATGCGTGACAAAGTGGAAAACTGTTTAATCATTTGCATAACTGATTGTTTTTCAGTGTCGTTATCGACGTCTTCAATCTCAGCGACAATATTTGTATCGATTGTATTTAAACTATTCATGATGTTTATCCTCATTCATTAACTCAGCAAGTTCAGCTCTTAACATCGCTTCATCTTCTTTTTCAGCAAATGATTTATCGAGAACATCGACAGATTCCAATTCTTGTCCGACTTCGCTGATGACCATTTCCCAACGTTCAAATGTGTCGTCTACATCATTCTTGCTTGAACCTTCAATGCTATTAATTGTGCGTAATGCATCTGCGGCAGAATGACGTGAACGCATCATGTTGCGCTGTTGTGTGATATGCGAAAGGCGTTGTTCAATCTTGCTGATACTGACGCCGACTTTGTGTTCCAGTTCTTCGTGTTGCACGAGTGCTTGTTGCGTATTGGCAATACGTTGCTTGCAAAGGTTTTTTCTATGCAAACAATCTAACGCTGTTTTCTCATCATCTTTTGCTACGGACTTTGCCCTGTTTTCCCAGGTAGTTTGCATTTCTTCTAGTTCTTTCAGTCTTGCTTGCAGATTCTGCTTATCCTTCTTTACACGGGAATAGCGAACCTGTGCTTTTGATAATGCCGTTCGGCAATCCTTGATAGAAACGTCGATAACTGCATCGTGGTTTTCAACTTGAGAAACAGCTTTATCGACAGATGCAGTCAGTGTGGTGGTAATACGATTGATGATACCCATGATTTTGGTCCTCTTTGTTGTTAAAAGTGACCAAAGTATGGTTAGTGGTATAAATAAAATAAACTAAATATAAAATAGAACAATATATTAGAACTATTAGTTTATTATTTTAATACAAATTGAGAGTTGGCTATTTTTTCGAGGTTTGTTGATGACGGAGTGTTGCGCGGAATTTGTCGTGAATCTTTAAACAGCGATCGCCCAGATCGGAATGCTCATCAATATTGTCGACATAAAAACGGATTAGCGCACGCATCAATCCTTCGACGCGTGAATATTCAAGATTACCTTCGATGGTGACTTTTGTGATTCTTTTTAAGTATCGAATTAAAAACCATTCCATCGAGTGCGATTCATATTCGGCGCTTTCTAAATCCTTGATTTGCTCAACGACATATTGGTGAAAGTCACCGAAATAAACTATTTTCATATATTAAGGTTGGCTGTTTTCCAGTGCAGCTATGCGTTCTTCTAATGGCGGATGGCTCATAAACAATTTTTTGAAGCCATCAACTTTACCACCGGAAATACCAAACGCTGCCATTTCATCAGGTAGCGGTTCTGGATTACTGGCTTGCTGTAATCGTCGTAAAGCCGCAATCATTTTCTCGCGGCCTGCCAGATAAGCGCCACCGGAATCGGCTTTGAATTCACGACGACGTGAAAACCACATGACTATCGTGCTGGCTAATACAGATAAAATCATTTGCACGAAAATAACACCTATCCAGTAACCGGGGCCATGCCCACGTTCGATTTTGAAAACGACACGATCAATGATGTGACCAATAATACGTGAGAAGAAAATAACAAAGGTATTAACAACACCTTGTATTAACGTCAGTGTCACCATATCACCGTTGGCGATATGACTAACTTCATGTCCCAACACTGCTTCGACTTCATCTTGTGTCATGTTGTTTAATAAACCAGTACTAACAGCAACCAATGATGAATTTTTACTCATACCGGTAGCGAAAGCATTCGGTTGTGGTGAATTAAAGATACCAACTTCTGGCATACCGATACCGGCTTCTCTTGCTTGCATTTCAACGGTTGAAACCAACCATTGTTCTTGTTGATTTGAAGGATTTTCAATTAACTGCACGCCCATGGATTTTTTCGCCAGCCATTTCGACATAGCCAAAGAAATAAATGAACCGCCCATACCAAAAGCCGCAGAGATGATGAGTAGACCTGTTAAGTTAAGTCCTCCGCCCTGTTGTTCCAGCGCAGTATCAATTCCAAGTAAGCGCATACTAATGCTCAGAACAAGCATAATTGCGATATTAGTACCTAGAAAAAGTAAAATTCGTAACATTTGAATCCTCTCAAATTAAAAAAATATTCTGTGAATAGATTGTAGCGAAATCTGGAAGTTCAAGGTGTGAAATCTCGATTAAATTTTTCTTAATACCGTCATAGGCGGCGTTGATAAGACTTGTCGAGTGCCATACAAACCCGTTGAAACAATGACAATACAACAAGCCAATGGCGCAACTATCCATATTAGAGGGTTAATCGCAATATCAATTTTGAATACGTATTCGGCAAGTATGAGTTCAATAGTCGTTGCAGCTATTGCCGAAAGTATGCCGGTAATTAATCCAAGAAAAAGAAACTCGGCGAATAAACCAGATAAGACTTGTTTGCGTCTTGCGCCTAGAGCACTCATCAATGCCGCTTCGTTAGTCCGTTCGTCATGCGTGCTTTGAATTGCGGCAAATAAAACAGTGAGTCCTGTCAATATAGTAAAAATGAAAACAAACTCAACCGCGCGTATCACTTGCTGCATAATGGCCTTAACTTGCGTCAATATCGCATCCATATCGAGTACCGTCATACTTGGGAAATCTTTAACCAGTTCAACGAGTAATGAACGATTATCCTCAGGCAAATAAAAACTGGTGATATAAGTGCTGGAAAAAGATTGCATTGCTTCAGGATTAGATACAACAAAAAAGTTAACGTTGAAAGAGTCCCATTCCAACCAACGCACACTGGTGACTTTACCAGTAATCATTTCACCCGCGACGAGATAAGTTAATGTGTCACCAAGCTTAATACCGAGTGTTTCGGCGATACCTTCTTCAACTGAATAAAAGTTTTCATCTCTATTTGTTTTATTCCACCATTCGCCTTCAACAATTTTATTATCCGGTTGCATGGTTTCAGCAAACGATAGATTAAATTCGCGAGTTGCCAGCCGTTTAGTTCGAGGTTCGCTATAATTATCAGCGCTGACTGTTTCATCATTTATTTTCATTAAACGGCCACGAATCATCGGGTGTAATTGAACGTCTTTATTTAATGCACTAACTATCCTGTTTTTAATTTCTTCAGCTTGATCCGCCTGCATATTGATTAAGAAATAATTCGGCGCATTTTCCGGTAAACGCTCTTTCCAATTTTCGAGTAAATCAGTGCGTATTAAAGTCAGCAACAACATAACTGTAATACCTAAACCAATACCAATAATTTGTATCGTGCTTTGATTTGAACGGCGAGTCACATTTGCCAAACCATAACGCGCAGACATTTTCAGTTTGGGTTGTAATCGTTTTAGTAGCTTTAACATTTGCTTGGCGACAAATGCTAATACCATTGCTGTTATGAACAACCCTAATAAAGTATGGAAAGTGATCTTTATACTGCCAGATTGCCACGGGCTTAAAAATATTAATGTGAATATAGCGACCAGATAAATAATATAACTGTTTAAGGGCAAGGGGTTTAGATCACGTCGTAATACTCTTAAGGGTGATATGTTACGCAAGCTTAATAACTGAGGTAATGCAAATGCCAATACCGTTAATAGACCGGAAAGAATGCCTTTTAAGAAAGGTAATAATGATGGTGCAGGTAGGCTGACTTGCGACATGCCGGTCATTAATTTATTCAGTCCTTCTTGTGCAATAAACCCAAACACACAGCCGAGCAAACTACATATAAAACCTATAATTAATAATTGGAAAATATAAATTTGTGTAATTTGTTTTTGTTGCAAACCCAGGCAACGCATAATTGCGCATGAATCATAATGTCTTGAAGCATAGCGCTGTGCTGACATGGCAATAGCCAATCCGGCTAATGCGATACTGACTAATGTTGCTAGACCTAAAAATTGTTCCGCTCTATCGAGTGCAGTTTTAATTTCCGGGCGCGCATCTCGAATACTCTGGATGCGTAAATTACTGTTTGCATCATCTTCAGCTGCTTTAATTCTTTGACGAAATTCAGCAATGATTTGATTATCACCACCGAGTAGCAAACGATATTGCACACGGCTTGCAGGCAGTATTAATCCGGTTGCATCTAGATCAGTTCTATTCATTAACAGACGCGGAGCAATATTGAATAGGTCTCCACCACGGTCTGGCTCATACGTTAATCTTTTTGAAACAATAAACTCACTCGCACCTAAATCAACTTTGTCGCCAATGTTGACTTCTAAGGCTTGCATTAAACGACTGTCTATCCAGACGGAACCGGATTCAGGTACAGCATCTGTTATGCGTTCTTCACCAAACAAACTGTCACTGATCTTTAAATTGCCGCGAATTGGGTAATTAGCATCAACGGCTTTCACTTCTGCTAATTCAAGTTTTTCATTATTAACAACAACGCTGCGAAAGCTTTCATTTAATGAATACGTCAGGTTTGAATCAATGGCTTCATTAATAAATGTGTTATCAATTTTCGATGATGAAATTAATAACAGATCGGCTGCGAGTAATTCCGTAGCTTGCTGTTCTGTTGCACGGTGCACACGGTCAATAAAAAAACTCACTGACGTTAAACAGGCAACGGCAAGAATAACGGAGATACCAATTAAGCGAAGTTCACCTGAGTTCCAGTCTCGCTTTAATGATGTTAATGAAAATTTAAATGTATTCATTCTTGTTCGCTGAGTTGACCGCCGCTAATGACAACTTGTCGATCACAATGATTTGCTATTTCATTATCATGTGTGACCATGACGAGTGTTGTGCCATTGTCTTTATTCATTTGAAACAATAGATCGATGATGCGTTTCGCTGTTTTTTGATCAAGATTACCAGTCGGTTCATCAGCAAATAATATTTTTGGGTTACCGGCAAAAGCGCGCGCAATAGCAACACGTTGTTGTTCGCCGCCTGATAATTGATTTGGATAATGATGTAAACGTTCTGCCAGACCCACTTGTTCCAGTTTTTCTTTTGCCTGTTTCAGTGCATCATCATTATCGGCTAGTTCCAACGCTAAAGCGGCATTCTCCAATGCAGTCAGCCCCGGTAATAAATGAAATGATTGAAAAACAAAACCAACCGATTGAGCACGAATCTTGGCTCGACCATCTTCATCAAGTTCTGATAAGTCGGAGCCATCAAGTATGATACTTCCCTGCGTCGGTATATCTAATCCTGCCAGCAAACCGAGTAA
The DNA here is from genome assembly GCA_049619915.1 of Gammaproteobacteria bacterium. Classification (GTDB taxonomy): domain Bacteria; phylum Pseudomonadota; class Gammaproteobacteria; order Eutrophobiales; family Eutrophobiaceae; genus UBA7359. Next base: position 233 of record JBMZNW010000009.1, on the reverse strand, counting down.
CGTCGATTTACCTGAACCAGAAACGCCGATTATGGCTAAACTTTCTCCTTCTTTTATAGACAAATTAATATCATTAAGAATTGTTAGCGTACCTTCAGGACTAATAACTTGCTTTCCAAGTGCATTCGCTTGCACAATGTTTGTCGGAGCCATAAATGATTTACCGTTTATTATTAATTTTCTTCTTTATCCTAACGCCTGTTATATCACAGGCGAAAACTATATTAATACTG
>JBMZNW010000008.1:12901-18700 GCA_049619915.1 Gammaproteobacteria bacterium | reverse complement strand
CGCGCGTTTTTTATAGTCGGGAGAGTGTAGTAATGGCAACTGTCGCCAATCGCCGTTCGTTAATGGTTTTATATTCTGATAGCGTCAGTCCAATTGGGCATGCTGTACGTATTGTTTTAGCAGAAAAAGATGTCAATGTTGAAATCAATTACATTGATGAAGGTGATGTCAGACCCGATGAATTAAATGAGCTGAATCCATACAACTCGACGTTAACTTTAATCGATCGAGACTTGGTGCTTTATGATGCGGACATCATTATGGAATATCTTGATGAACGCTTTCCGCATCCACCATTAATGCCTGTTGATCCTGTTAATAGAGGTCGCAATCGTCAACTACGTAACAGAGTTATGCGCGACTTATATTCAGCTGTTAATGATATAGAGAGTGATAATGATATTGCCGCTGCTAATGCTAAAAAAGTATTGCGCGATCATTTAACGTCAATCGCACCGGCTTTTTCTCAAATGCCTTACTTCATGTCAGAAGAATATTCTTTAATCGATTGCTGTGTAGGCCCTTTGATGTGGCGTCTGGATCAGTATGGTATTAAATTACCAATGTCGGTTAAGCCATTGATGGAATATGCTGAAAGAATCTTTGAACGCGAAGCGTTTAAAACAAGTCTTTCTCCTGCGGAAAAAGAATTTAAAGAAGAGTCGCTGTAAATTCTTTACCAATTAAATCATGACGCCTAATCGACCCTACCTGTTACGCGGACTCTATGATTGGATCTGCGATAATCACTTAACGCCGTATCTGCTGGTTGATGCGACCGGTGATGATCTTAGTATTCCTTTTGAGTTTGTTGAAGATGGCAAAATTGTTTTAAACATTTCCCCAAGCGCTGTGCGTGATTTGGATTTAAGTAATGATTACATTAACTTCAAAGCACGCTTCTCCGGTCAAAGCATGAACGTTTATTTTCCTGCGAATGCAGTTCTGGCAATTTATGCAAAAGAAAATGGCCGTGGCATGATCTTTCAGGAAGAAGAACACGAACTGGCAAATAAGAATGAAGCAGCAGCGCCAGCGCCAATTGAAGATAATAAAGAATCTGAAAAAACTAAAACGTCGCACTTACGCGTAGTTAAGTAAGATATTTGGTGAATAAAAAGCTGTTGTAACGGAAGCTTAGTTTTAAGCAGAAAATTTTCTTTATTTATTAAATAAGTTAAGAAACGAATAACATCTTTTTCATGCAAACCTTTAGTATGTTGTTTGTTGTGAAATAAGATGTATCGATGTATTCAGTGCATATATTGCCAGTCCAATGAGGTTATTACCTATCTTATTGAGACAAGGAGAGTTTTATCTATGTTACCTATTAAAATCTATAGTATGTTAGTGGACGAAGTGTCCATTAAAATATAGTTAGACGCCTTAACGGAAAGCCATATGAGTAACATGGATAGCAAAGAAGTTGAAGAACTTCAAGAAGAGACAAGAGAAAAAGAACGTATTGTCTTGGCAATGAACGCTGGCTTAGCTGGCTTTAGTGTTGCGTGCCTCTTCTTAGTTTTAACCTTAGATTCATCAATGTTCTCTGTATTGCTAGCTTCTTGTCTGCTCACAGCTTCTACAGCATGCTTTTCTATTATAGTCTTATCTAAGTACCATATTCTGCATAAAACAAAAGATATGCACATTGGTCATGTTATAGTTTCGGAAGATTCAGCAGAGAAGCCTCAGAAAATAGGTGCTATATGCTTAGCGTTTGGTTTCTTATGTATACTTTTTAGCTTCTCATTCATTACATTCTTGGTTGGGCTTGTTGCTTTTATATTAGCTAGCAAGCAGCACAACAAGTTCGTTTCAGACAGTAATGGCATGGTCGGTTTTCGTGAGTTCATGGCGAATAAAAAAAGCACGTAACAAATCAATGATGCATTATGCTTACGCCGCTTGAAAATCAATGCTGTCGCATATTGAGGCGTTATCAGGCTAAGAATTGACAAATTCTTTTGCAGTTAAAGCAAGATCAGGAAAACTCTTGAGAATTTTCTTGTCTTCAGTAATAAGTTTCGATCCAGTGTTTTGCGCCAAATAAATAAACTCACAATCATAAGCAGAACAACCAGATTCTCTGGCAAGTTTAATTACAGAAAGTGAATCAACTTCAAATTCATTGCCGTTTAGTAAGTGTTCCGCTTCTCGCTGAATATCGTAAGCATCGGAAATTTCAATGAGTTCCTTTCGAACATACACAGATAGGATATTTCTTAATTCACTACGCCATAAAAGTGGTGCTGCCCAAATCGAATCCTTTACAAGTGCCCTTTCACAATCATGACTGAAGTCAGAAGGAAGATATAAATAGGCAATAGTATTGGTATCGGCGACTATCATGGCCGATTAGAATTCTTCGCGTCTTGTACTTCTTGTTGGCTTACCTTCAGGTTTCCAAAGCGTTGTCTGATTCTTTTGGCGGTGGTTATATGCTCACTAGCGTCAACTCGCTGTGGCAGTAAGACTTGCTCTAAGCAAGAAATAAGTTCACTGTTTACGCTTCTTCTATGTTGTTCGGCTGAGTATTTTAGCTTTTCGTAAAGTTCGTCGGGTATATTTTTAACAGTAATAGCAGGCATAGCAAACCTCAGTGGTTTCAATTTGGTTTCATTATGGTTCTTTTAGTTTGTGTCGTCAATGTTCTAACAAGCCAACTTGGCCGACAGTTTTTTCCGTTTCTTGGTTTTGCGCTTTTACGCTACGTTAGTGCAAAAGCAATTAACTCCAAAACCGCTGTTGCTAAAAGCGTTATTGCGCAATAACTAATCTTACTGCCTGTAGTTCATACTTTGCATTGTTAATTACTTCTGTACAGGCGTGATGTCGTTCTTCGAGGAACTCGATTTCTTCTTTTCTAATTGTCGCGTTATTCTTTTGCAGCTGTTTCATTCGCTCTATTTCTGAACCAAGTAGTTTATCGACACGCTGTTGTGCTTCTTCTTTTATTTTTGGTAGTTTTGATTGACTAAATTTAATAGCGAAATCAATCATCACTTCGAGGTCTGGCTTAATCTGTTTAATGATCGCGTGTGCTGTTTGCCTATCAACTTTCATACTTAGAATATTTAGCTTTTCGTGTTTCAGTACTTTTGAGTAATCTTTTCGATCTTTGCTGATTAAGGTTCGTAACGGTGTAATAGGTAAGTAACGTTCTACTTGTAATTGGTTTGGTGCGATTGTATTTATACTGGTAAACGTTTCTAACAGAATTGTGCCGGGTTCTATGCCATCTTTTTCAATGGTTGTAATAAAGGTATTACCTATATCGCTTTTTAAAACCATCTCAATCGCTTCAGAAACCATCGGGTGTTCCCAACTAATGAAAGGCATGTCTTCGCGACTTAATGCTTTTTGCCGATCAAAGGTTACGGTAATGGGTTCTTCACCAATGCCTGGGAAGTAGCCAGTGCGCATATGATCACTGGCGCGTAATATCCATGCATTCTCAGAGTGTTCATCGTGATCGACACCGTAGGTATTAAACATGCTTTCCATGAAATCCATTAATTCATATGGATCTTCTTCAGAGTTAATGGTTTCAATAATGTCATTCGCGACATCTTTACGACAAGAATTGAGTTCCACAAGTCTGTCACGACCGTCATGCATGCTTTGCTTAATGTTATCTGTGTATTGACGCGTTTCTTTTATCAAGTCATCAATATTAGTCTCTGGCTTATCGAGTGCTTCAGTGAGTGGTGTTTCAAATTTCTCATAGATAGAATAAGCAGCGGCACAACTTTGCAGAAAGATATCGAGACCGTTATTAAACCAATTGAACAATACTTCCTGTGCTGAACCTTTAATATAAGGCACATGAAGATTAATTGTTTCTGTTTGTCCGATACGATCAAGGCGACCTATGCGTTGTTCAAGTAAGTCTGGGTTTAATGGTAAATCAAATAAGACAAGATGATGTGCGAATTGGAAGTTACGACCTTCGCTACCGATTTCCGAGCAGATTAATACCTGCGCACCCATCTCTGTATCAGCAAAATAAGCAGCAGCGCGATCCCGTTCGATAATGCTCAATCCTTCATAAAAAGCGGCACTGCGTATACCCATTTTTAATTGTAAATGTTTTTCTAATGTTGAAGCAGTTGATGCATTGGCACAAATAACCAGTATTTTTTCCGTTTTTAATTCTTCAACAAGATTAACCAAAAACGTTACTCTGGGATCTTGTTTCAACCAGTCTTTACTATCAATTTTTGTTTCAGGAAAGAGACTGTCTTTACCATTAAGTGATGAATAAATGTCCGGGTTATCAAGTGCAGTATCATGCAGCTTTCTTTCTGGGAACCCTTTAATGGCTTCGCGCGTGTTACGAAGAAACACGCGACCTGTCCCATGCCTATCTAATAACTTGGAAACAATTTCTTCGCGCTCTGAAATTTCTGGTTTGTTATTAGCCGGTGCTTCATCTTGTAAATAAGTTTTTAATAACGCCAGCATATCATCTGTTAAGGCGTTATCAGGCTCGTCTAATAGTGTTTTTACAATATCACTCAGTTGTTGATAACCTTTTTCTTCATTAAGAAACGTGTCTAAATCATGAAAACGAGCAGGATCGAGCAAACGCAAACGAGCAAAGTGACTCTCAGCACCGACTTGTTCCGGTGTTGCTGTTAGTAATAACAAACCACGACATTGATTCGCCAGCTTTTCGATACAACGATAGTCATGCCCTTCGTCACCGTCTGTCCAATGTAAGTGATGTGCTTCATCAACGACGACCATATCCCACTCAGCAGTTAAAGCCTGATTAAAGAGAGTCGGGGCACTGGTTAAACTATCGAGACTGCAAATAATAAGTTGTTCTGTTTCAAAAGGATTATCATCCGTTTCGCTTAATGCATGCAGTCGTTCTTCATTAAAGAGTGCAAAACTCAGGTTAAAACGACGCAACATTTCAACCAGCCATTGATGACTTAGTGTGTTTGGCACAATAATTAAAACGCGGCTGGCAAGACCGGTGTGCAATTGATAATGCAGAATCATGCCAGCTTCAATAGTTTTACCTAATCCGACTTCATCAGCCAGCAAAACTCGTGGCGCATAGCGTTTCGCTACTTCATGCGCGATATAGACCTGATGCGGTAGTAAGCTGGTACGTGAACCTAATAAACCTTGTACAGAAGATTGTTGCAGACGATGTTGTTGCATTAATGTTTCGCAACGCAGGCGATAAGCCTTCAGATTATCAAGTTGACCGCTGATTAAACGTTGTTTCGGTGAGGTTAATTCAATAAAACAATTTAAATCGAGTTCATCAATTTTGTGCTCTGTGCCTGCATCATCATTGGCAAAATAAATGAGTCGTCCCTGGAATTGCTCAAGTCTTGTGACTTTGAATGTTTTCTCGTCCTGATTTCGAATCGTTTCGCCCGGTTTGGGTTAACGGTGCGGTATCCATCGCATAAATTCTTTGCTCATCCGCTGCCGGAAAGCTGATTTCTACCCGACGACCTTCTATTCCAATGATAATACCTAGTCCAAGCTCTGTTTCTGTATGACTGACCCAGCGCTGACCAATAACAAAATCTGACACGTTATATACCTGATATAATAATCTCTTGCTAAACGGCTGCGGATTTTATCAGGCGCGTTAGCTTTTGGGTATTCAAAAAATTAAGAATCAATCGTTACTTTGAGAAATGTCATTAGAACAAATTTACGAACTCAAACCTGAAGAAAGTGAACTGCTTTATTCAGCCAAAGATGCAGAAGAAATTATTGAAATCCGGCAATGGCAGCAATACCGCTGGTTGCATCTCGGAGACAAGT
>JBMZNW010000008.1:0-12891 GCA_049619915.1 Gammaproteobacteria bacterium | reverse complement strand
TGTTCAGGCTTTGATGAAAACCGATGCGGTAGGGCAGGTAATTTTACCGAATATTCAGGCCTTGCTTGCTGTTTTACTGTTTTGCCCTAAACCAGAGCGCTTACTGAACTTGGGACTCGGCGGTGCATCACTTGAACGTTATATGGATGCAAACCGGCCAGAAGTACAACTCACTGCTGTTGAATCAAATAAAAAGGTTATTGAGTTGGCAAAGGACTATTTTCATTTGCCGGAAAAAGTCGATGTTAAACATGACTTGGCTGATCAATTCGTTCAAGGACATACACAAAAATACGATATTATCCTGGCGGATATTTTTGTTGCTGCTAATCAGGCGAGTTGTTTATACGATGAAGGTTTCTATGCCAATATTTCAAAGTGCATTGAAGAGACTGGAATATTGGCAATGAATATCCTTCCGGAATCTGAAGAAGATGTAGTCAACGTTTTGTTACCGATGAAAAACTATTTCGGCTATCTTTACCTACTTGAGTTTCCTGACTTTTCCAATGCCATTATTTTTGCATCGGGTAAGAAAATTCCTGATGACGATAAATTAAGTAAACGTGCAGAGACGTTGTTTGAAAAATCACAACTGGACTTGAGAGACATTCCAGAAAGGCTTAATGTGTTATTAGAAACGGTTTAGTTGTTTCTTAAGAACACATTAAGTGCTATCGGTTTTAATCAGAGTACTGGAATAGCTTAACAACTTTTTGTACGCCGCCGGTTTGTCGTGCGATGTCTGTTGCTATTTTTGCTTCAGCTCTTGAAACAATACCCATTAAATAAACCACGCCTTTTTCGGTGTTAACCTTGACTTGGATACCGCTGATTTTTTTTTCAGCGAATAATTTTGTTTTAACTTTTGTTGTTATATAAGAATCACTGCTTCTGGAAACCATCGAGCTAGGCGCAGCTATCGAAAGTTCATTGTAAACATGTTTTACCTTATCAATATTTTTTACAATATCCATAGCACGTTGACGCATAGCATCGGTTGGCGTTTCACCACTGAGTAATACAACCGTGTTATAACTAGTGACATTAAGGTGTGCTTGCTCGTTTAATTCAGCATCTTCTTTCAATGCTTTATAGGCTTTAACTTCTATTGCTTGATCTTCAACCAGCGTACCAGTTGTTCTTCGGTCAACCACCGCCGTTCCTGTTGCAGCGGCACCACCAACAGCAACAGCTGCGCAACCGACTAATTGAGTAATTAATGCGATTAAAAGTAAATGTCGAAATGAGTTAGTAAGTTTCATTTATTAATCATCCTGTCCAAGTAATTGAAGATCAATTAGATCACAGAGTGAATGAATCACCATAATATGTACTTCTTGAATACGTGCAGTCGACCAAGTCGGTATCCGAATTTCAAAATCATCATTATTCATTAAATCAGCAATTTGACCACCTTCTCTTCCTGTTAATGCGATGACGATCATGTTTCTGTCATGTGCAGCATCAATAGCGTGGACAATATTGTGTGATTCACCGCTGGTACTGATTGCTAACAGTACATCGCCTTCACGTCCCAAAGCGCGAATTTGTTTGGAATATATTTCTGCATATTGATAGTCATTTGCAATCGAGGTTAATGTTGATGAATCTGTCGTCAGCGCAACGGCAGGTAAACCGGGGCGTTCCATTTCGAATCGATTTAGCATTTCAGCAGAAAAATGCTGCGCATCAGCAGCAGAGCCACCATTACCGCAGGCCAGTACTTTTTTGTCATTTAACAATGCATTGGCGATTGCTTCAGCAGCACTGGCAATAACTGGTGCAAGGTCATCAACAGAGTCTGTTTTGATTTGAATGCTTTCAAGAAAATTATTTTTTACGCGCTGAATAGTATCCATCAAGAATCTTTAAAGTTGTGAAAATCTGCCGCTATTATGCCTGAAATGAATCTTTAATCCATAGGATTACGGGTTCACTAAATTCGCCGGTAATGGTGATAACATCAAAGCGACAATAATAAGGCTGATACTTTTTATGTTTGTTCAAAAAGGCTTCGCTGGTCTTAATAATCTTTTTACATTTATTCTGATCGATAGTTTCAATAGCCGTTAAACGCTGCTCATCTTTCCTGTAACGAACTTCAATGAAAGTGAGTATCTCCTTATCTAAACCAATCAAATCGATTTCACCAAAACGCGAATGAAAATTTCGCGTAATGATTTTTATATTTTGTTGTTTCAGGTAGTTTGCAGCAATGTCTTCAGCTTGTTTGCCTTTGAGTTTACTCATTTATCATCCTTGATAATGTAGAAGGATTAATTCAGGAGTTCAGGGTTCCCGTCAACAAAATGGGCGCGGCGCAATTTTCGTTTAACAATATTATTCTCACCAATCGTTAAATCGCCGGTTTCACCTTCAAGGTAACTGTTTTTTTCTGCTTTAAGGCGACTAGCTTCTGGAATCAAACGGTAAGCGTCGATACCCAAAGCATACAAACGTCTTAATGGTGATTTCTCCTGATTCCAGTTTCGATTCAGGTTGTCTTGAATAAGCGAAAGTTGCCGAGTGATATCCAGTACCCATGGCATATCTAAAAACATGACATTATTTAAGTCGCTGTCTTTTGCTGTATCGACAATGCCGCTAAAGACATGCGAAGTTGAATAGACAGGAATATCGCCGCCGCGATGGAAACGAAATTGTGGAAATAATTGTCGCGCATCGCCAGGCACTGCCGCAGTAAAAATAAAATCAGCATCTTCACGACGACGCTCAACATGATGAATCTTTCGTCCTAAGCGGCTTCTCAAATCCTTGCCACGTTGTTCACTACTATCAATATTGAATAGTTCTTTTACCGGTGAGCCAAAATCTTTGCTATTACTTTCAAAATTAACTTGCTCAAGAATACCGCCGCCTAACTCCAGCCAGCGTTGCTTAAAAGCATCTGCGATTCGGTTGCCCCAGGGGATATCAGGAGTAATAATTAAAGCCAGTCTATGTCCATCAGACATTGCCGTTTCAGCAACTTGCACCGCTTCATCTTCTGGCGACAGAGCGAACTGCATTAATTTCGGATTAATATCTTCTACGTTATCCATGTCCTGACGATTCAGCGCCAGAATTTGTACCGGTAATTCATCAAGGTTAGCAAGCTGATTGACGGCGTCTTTTTCCAACGGGCCAACAACAAACTCGACACCATCAGCCACTGCCTGCTGATACATATCTATGATGTTCAAAGAATTTGCATCATAGATTTTGATCTCGGAATCTTTTTGATAATCCTGATACCAGGCGGCAAGAAAGCCATCGCGAATAGCAGCGGATGATTTTTCGAACCTGCCAGATAATGGCAATAGCAGACCAATTTTAGCCGGACGTTGTACCAGTTCCCGGCTTTGGCTAATCAATTGCGGCGTGATAGATGAATAAGCCGGGTGTCCTGGATATCGCTGTACCCAACCATCAATTGCATTTTTTAATTTATTTGGTTGATAACGATAACCTTTGGAGATTGAAGCGAGTTCAAACCAACTGCTTAGTTGTTCTGGTGCGACAAGACGTAATTCTTCCAGTTCTTTTTGTGGAATCGCTTCAAAAATTTGCCACAGAGAACCGTAATTTTGCTCTTTTTCAGTTGGTGACGTTAATAAATTTGAGAGTCTTAAACGTTCTGTTGTCGCTTTTAAATAATCTTTCTTTGCTAGATGAGCGCGAGCGAGAATATCGTAATAACTGATTTGTAAGTTTTGCGGAATCTCTACAACAGAAATGCTGTTTAGCATATTCAATGCGTCATTTGTTCGACCGAACTCCAGTTGCAAACGCGCGCTTAAAATCCGCATTTGCGTATTCTGAATAACATCGTTTTTAGCAACTGTCGTTTCGTTAAGAATGCTGGCTGCCTGCGCATATTGTCCATTTTCGACATAGGCCGCCGCTGCTTTCAGTCGATAAACAGAAGCATTGTTTTTGTCTTTTTCAGCCAGTGCTAAATATTCACGCGCTGCCGCAGAAAAATCGCCGGATTGCATTAATAGGCGTGCATTTTCTTCCGGATCGACTTGTGCCTGTTGATTATCCGGACGAGAAGGCCCGCAGCCGGATAATAAAGAAAGTGAAATAACAAAAATTAATAGCAGTTTCATAGGGTTCTATTGTACATTGCGTTGAGTATTACGACATACCTTTTTGAAACAGGTTCAGGAGTGACGTTTGTCAGGAGTTTTGTATATTGTAGCGACCCCAATTGGCAATTTGGGTGATATCAGCGAACGGGCTGTCGAGGTTTTAAAACAAGCTGACTTGATTGCAGCGGAAGATACACGTCATAGCAAAACCCTGTTGGAGCGTTTCGGCATCAAAACCAAAGTCACGGCATATCACGAACACAACGAAGAAAAAGTCACACAGCAATTAATCCAACAAATACAAAATGGCGACTCTATTGCTTTAATCTCTGATGCGGGTACGCCGTTGATTAACGATCCCGGCTATAACTTAGTCGTTTCTGCACATGATAATAAAATCCAGGTTGTGCCGATTCCCGGACCCTCTGCCATTATTACCGCTTTGTCTGCTTCTGGATTGCCAACAAACAAGTTTATTTACGAAGGCTATTTGCCAGCAAAAAGCGAGGCGCGCAAAACTCGTTTGAATGAGTTAAAAAACGAGTCTCGCACATTAGTTTTTTATGAAGCGCCACATCGCATTATTGAGTCGTTGAAAATCATGCAAGAAGTTTTTGCTGCTGAGCGACGAGTGACTATTGCCAGAGAACTGACCAAGCAGTTTGAACAGATCGTGCGTGCGCCTTTAAATGAAATAAATGAAAAGTTGGCGAGCGAAGAAATAAAACATAAAGGTGAATTTGTCGTTATTGTCGAAGGTGCAAAAGAACTAGCGATTTCTGATGAAGAAGTACTACGTATTAATCAAATTCTTTCTGAAAAGCTGTCTCCAAAAGATGCCGCTGGTTTAACAGCGAAAATCACAGGTAAGAAAAAAAATGATGTCTACAAACTGGCGCTCGATTCAGTAAAGAAGTAGATGAAATGATAATTTCATTACTTGTTTTGCATCATGACATGTTAAATACATGCTCTCATTAAAACGTAATAACTTAATTTCTGTTAGTTACTCTTATTCGTAATGAGTATCTAAGATGGACTCAGTAAATAATTCTTTAATAAAGACAGTACTATTTACTGGTTTGGCATTAATAGCTTTTGCCGCCAATTCGGTGTTATGCCGACTCGCTTTGGGCGAAGAAATGATTGATGCATCAAGCTTTACGGCAATACGATTGCTTGCCGGCATCATCGTGCTTCAAGTCATCATTAGTCTTGATAGCAATAAAAAAGAATTGCCTGCAAAAGGTAGTTGGCTTGCCAGCTTTATGCTTTTTCTTTATGCCATCACATTTTCGTTCGCTTATATTAGCTTGGATACAGGAACAGGCGCTCTTATTCTGTTTGGCTCTGTCCAGATAAGCATGTTATTACTTTCACTTGTTTCCGGTACGCGATTACATTTTACTGAATGGATTGGTTTGATAACGGCTTTTGCAGGATTTGTTTATCTGGTTTTACCTGGGGTGACTGCACCGTCGGCGACAGGTTTTTTATTGATGACTATCGCTGGCATTGCTTGGGGCGTTTACAGTCTTAAAGGACGTGATTCTAAAAAACCACTAATGGATACGGCCTATATTTTTTTAAGAACCATGCCTTTTGTTGTTGTTTTAGTTGCCGTAACTTATAGAAATGCTGTTTATTCACCTGAAGGACTATTACTTGCCATTATATCTGGAGCTATTACATCAGGATTAGGTTATACAATATGGTATATCGCGCTTGGTGGACTCTCCGCCACGCAAGCATCTGTTCTTCAACTGCTGGTGCCAGTTATAGCCGCTTTTGGTGGTGTCTTGTTTGTATCAGAAGCGATTACGCTGCGTCTGACAATTTCAGCCGTCATGATACTTGGTGGTATATTACTGGTCGTTTCAGGTAAATATTTTTTTCAACGGATGCGTTCTTAATGAGAAGCCCTGATTTAAATGTTAAAAAATAAAGTGTTGCTACAATATTAATACAGACTTTAATTATTCAGGTTTAAATTATTTTTAAATTATCTCAATTAGGTTTTAAACATTACTTTAGCGAGCAACTTTCTTCTGAAGAAAAAGCTCAGTCTTATCCTGCACGCATTTCTAAAATTCATCGTAGTCACTGTTTTGTTTGGAGTGAAAAAGGTGTTGAGTCTTTTGAAGTAGGCGTATTTAGCGATCCAAAAAGTATTGCGGTGGGTGACTGGATATTAATTCCGAATGAAGGTGAGCGTCCGTTACGTATTCTGGAGCGTGAAACCGTATTGATTCGCAAAGCAGCAGGTAAGCGTACAGAAGATCAAACTATTGCTGCTAATGTTGATACCTTATTTATAGTGATGTCCTGTGATCAGGATTTTAATACCTCTCGAATTGAACGTTATTTAGCATTGGCTTTTGCTGCAAAAATAACGCCTGTCGTTGTATTAACCAAGATTGATAAAATTGATGATGTCGGCTCGTTTAAACAGGATGTGCAAGCTTTAGGGAATGATTTGCGTATAGAAACAGTCAATGCAAAAGATAAAGCGAGTTTGAGTTCACTACGCTCATTGTGTACAGAAGGACATACCATTGCTTTAGCCGGTTCATCCGGCGTGGGTAAGTCAACGTTAATTAATAATCTAGCTGATGCCGATCAATTAACGGCTGAAGTTAGCGAAGAAGATGGCAAAGGCCAACATACAACGACATCACGTTCATTACATTTACTTGATGATGGTGGCGTACTAATTGATACCCCAGGAATTAGAGAACTACAGTTAAGCGATTGCGAAACAGGTATAGAAGATACGTTTGATGATGTCGTTGAGTTTATGGCGCATTGTAAGTTTAATAACTGCCAGCATGAGACTGAAAAGATATGTGGTATAAAATCAGCGTTAGAAACGGGCGAACTCGATTCCAGACGCTGGGAAAATTATCAAAAGCTACAGGAAGAACAAAAGTTACGTAACACACCCAGTTATGAAAAAGGCCGATCAAGAAAATAATATGTGTAAATTTTTTGTTTGAACAAATCATGAAATTATTCCTACGACTTACTCAATCTGTTTTATTTATTTATCTTTCTGTTGCCTTATTTTTGTTTGTCTTTCAACGAAGTTTGCTTTATCACCCGGCAGCAGAAACAGATCATGAATATGAAGTTATTCAGTATGAAGTAGATGATGTAGTACTGGATGTTATCGTACTAAATAAAGGTAAAGATGAAGCCATTATCTATTTTGGCGGTAATGGTGAAGCGGTTGTTGCTAATGCATATTTTTTTAATGAGACATTATCAGACTATACAGTTTATTTGGTTAACTATAGAGGCTATGGCGGCAGTACAGGTAAGCCGACCGAAGCGGCACTCTATAAAGATGCACAATATATTTATGACCAGCTTATAGAAAAGCATAAGACACTTTCTGTTATCGGTCGTAGTTTAGGTTCAGGTGTCGCTACCTATCTTGCTTCAAGACGAAACATTAACAAGATGATACTAGTTACACCTTACGACAGTATTCAGGCTATCGCACAAAAACAATATCCTGTATTTCCGATTGCTTTATTACTCAGAGATAAGTTTGATTCATTGAGTCGAGTTAAAAATATCAGCGCAAAAACATTGGTACTTCTTGCTGAAAGCGATGTGATTATTCCTTTTGAAAATTCGCAACGATTGATTGATGCTTTTCCAGCATCTCAAATAATAGTTGAATTGCTTGAGGGCACAGGGCATAACAGTATTTCTTCTAAAGAAGAGTATTATTATTTCTTGCAGCAGTTTATGACTGTCCCTTAAAAAATATTACTCAATAAGCCTTTATTTTCCTTGCAAGTATTTTATCTAACCATAAACTAGCGCCGAGAGTCGGCCAGGCAATCGCTGTTGAACATGATTCAATAGAGGAAAGTCCGGGCTCCATAGGGCGAGGTGCCAGATAACTTCTGGGCGGCGTGAGTCGATGGAAAGTGCCACAGAAAATATACCGCCCAGTTTACTGGGTAAGGGTGAAATGGTGCGGTAAGAGCGCACCGCGCTGTTAGTAATAACAGTGGCAGGGTAAACCCCACCGGGAGCAAGACCAAATAGGGAAACAATGGTGCGGCCCGCACTGTTTCCGGGTAGGTTGCTTGAGGTGCATAGTGATATGCATCCCAGATGAATGATTGTCCGCGACAGAACCCGGCTTATCGGCCGACTCTTTTTTTTATTTTGTTAAGTTCAGATCGCTTTGCGGATTTAATATTCTTACTTCGCGTTGCGGGAATGGGAATTCGATTCCGTGTTCTTTAAATGCATCCCAGATCATTTTTAAAAGATCAGCGCCAACTCGATTTTTACCGTCATCAATACCTTCCATCCAGAACTCAACTAGGATATCGACACCAAAGTCACCAAAACCGGCAATCTCTGCATCAGGTCTTTCTTCAATTGGAATATCGTCACCACTAATGACTTGTGGGTGACTTGCGACTACTTCTCTTAATAATTCAAATAATTTATCGAGGTCAGTTTTATAAGCAACTTGAAATTCTATTGAATAACGTTGTTTTGTATTTTTATGTGTCCAGTTAATAAAGTTGCTAGTGATGAAACGTTCATTAGGCACCATGATGTCTTTGCCATCGAATGTTTCCAATGTGGTAGAACGCATTTTAAGTTCGCGGATAATACCTGTACGCCCATCTTCTAGTTCAATGTGGTCTCCGACTGTTATTGATTTATCTAAAAGTATAATAATGCCGGAGATAAAGTTTGAAGCGATAGCTTGTAATCCAAAACCAAGCCCAACACCCAAAGCACCACCGAAGACGGCAAGTGCGGTCAGGTTAATACCCATTGCTTGCAGCAAGAGAATAAAAATAATAACAACTAAACTAACTTGAAAAAGTTTAGCAAAAACTTCCCGTGTTCCAATTTCGAGGCCATCAATATTACGTATAATTTGTTGACCCGCGTTATTTGATACGCGACCTAGCCAGAAAAGAATAAGACCAACAACAATAACGCGTGCTAATGCATAAGCTGATATGCGTATGTTGCCAACTTGCATATCAATAGTATCAAGGTAGGCACTCACTTCATCTAACCAACCAAACACTTGTAAAACAGCAATCGGTATTGCAATCCATTTAACCAGGTTTTTAATAAAGTTATTTGGAATGAATCGCGTGATGATGGAGTACAACATGAAAACGACAGCAAGACTTTGTGCAATACGCACTAGCCAACTTTGTTGTACAGTATAGTCGCTAAGTTCTACTGCTATACCTAATGCAATGATATTAAATAAGGGAAACAGAAAAACACGCAATGCATAAACTTTGTTTCTTACGCCAAATAATATGCCGGGCTGCGGTTTTAAACTTAGTAAAGGCGAGTATTTTTTTAACGCATACGTCAGGCTTAGTGCGGTGATAATGGCTAGTAATATATAACCGCATTGTGCATAAAATTGCGGACTGGTAGACCAGATAATTATTGTATCAATGGTTTGGTTTAAACTTGATTCCAGCGTTTCTAAATTCATCGTAATTAATTCCTATACCACTGAAAATGTTACATGAAAGGCGTTTTCTTACTGACAGATTATGACAGAAACAGGTCAAAAAAAAGAACAAATATGATAGTTAAGACAAAAGGTGTTTTTTTATTCTGTAAAGATTTATCCTAATTCAAAATAAATATTTTAGAGAGAGCAAACTATGAGTTGGACAGTTTATTTATCGGGAGAAATCCATACCGATTGGCGCGAACAAATAAAGAGCGGAACAGATAAATTAGGTTTACCGATCACGTATACGTCAGCGGTAACCAATCATGAAGCAAGTGATGCCGCCGGTGATCATCTAGGTGCAAATGAAAATAATTTTTGGCGTGATCATCAATCATCAAAAGTAAACAGTATTCGTACCAAGAGTCTGATCGGAAAGTGTGATATTGCCGTTGTCCGTTTTGGCGATAAATACAAACAGTGGAATGCCGCATTCGATGCCGGCTGCTGTGCTGCATTAGGCAAGCCGTATATCACTTTGCATGATGAATCGATTATTCATCCGTTAAAAGAAGTCGACGCAGCAGCGATGGCCTGGGCGCAAACACCGGAGCAGGTTGTTGAAACTCTTAAATATGTGATCAGTGCTTAATTATGGAAGCTAAAGACGTAGAAGAAATAAAGACAGTCGAAGATGCAATTGAAATCGTCAGTCAGGCATTTTCCAATGGTGAGTATGGTAAGGCCTTACTATTGCTAAAACCGTTAGCTGATCAAGGGGTTGCTGAAGCAATCGGTATGCTCGGTATTGCTTATCAGCGTGGTGCCGGAGTTGAGGTCGATGCCGAAAAAGCGATTGAATTACTGGAAAAAGCCGTCGATATGGGTGACGGTGTGGCCGCCTATAATCTAGGTCTTTTATACCAAAATGGTATGGAAGGCGTTGAAGTCAACATGACGGTTAGTCAGCGCTATTTTCAGCTTGCGAATGAAATGGGCGCGAATTTTGGTGAAGAATAGGAAATTCGCCAAAAATCACCAAAAATAAATATCAACGACTTAACATGACAATAGTTAAAGTAAATTATTAGATTATTTGTCGAAGATAATGAATTAAATGGCCTTATTAAAACAGGCATTCAAGCTATGTTAGTTTGTGTTTACTTACATTAGCTAAGTTATTGTTAAAAAAGACATATTTCATCAAAAAAAAGCTAAAGAATTCTTGACAGTGAAGCCTCAAAATCCCTATAGTTCACGAAGTGGGGAATTGTGGGTAAAAGTGGATTTTACCAACATAAAGGGGAAATCATTTTGTTTCGAGGCTTCAATAAAATTAGTATTGATAATAAGGGTCGTTTAGCGGTTCCCTCCCGCTATCGCGAGCTTATTTCTGTGCAAGCCGAAAATAGTCTTGTTATTACCCTAAACCCATTAGATCACTCTCTTTGGCTATACCCCCTGCCGGAATGGGACGTGATCGAAGACAAATTAGCCTCTCTTTCCGATTTCGATAAACAAAGCCGACGAACAAAGCAGATGATGCGTGGTTATGCGACGGATTGTCAGCTTGATAGCCAGGGCCGCATCCTTATCCCCAAGGAGTTGCGTTCTTATGCTGACCTCACTAAGCAAGCTGTCATTCTTGGCCAAGGTAATAAATTCGAAATCTGGAATGAAAAGGCATGGGAAGCTCAACGTGATGAATGGCTGCAGACAGTCGGTGATGATTCGTTATCCACACCTGAATCATTACAGTCGCTGTCGTTATAACGTTTGAATACGTTAGGCAATCAACACATTGAGCTATGAGCATAAACCGGTCTTATTGGGCGAGGTTATTGAGGCACTCAATATACGTGCAGATGGTAACTACATTGATGCAACATTTGGTCGGGGCGGACACAGTCGCGAGATTCTCAAACGACTTGGGCCGCAAGGTAGATTGTTTGCTTTCGATAAAGATCCAGAAGCGATCAAGTTTGCTCAAAATGAATTTGTTCAAGATAAACGTTTTGAAATCATTCAAGGTTCATTCGCCATGTTGATGCAACATATCCAACAACGTCAACTACACGAACAATGCGCAGGTATTTTGTTTGACTTTGGTGTCTCTTCTCCACAATTAGATGATGCCGAACGTGGTTTTAGTTTTCGTTTTGATGCGCCATTGGATATGCGTATGAATCCTGATGAAGGGGTCAGTGTTGCCGAGTGGTTAAACAAAGCCGATGAAACGGATATTGCCAATGTGATTTATGAATACGGCGAAGAACGTGCATCAAGACGTATTGCAAAAGCAATTGTTAATGCGCGTACTGAATCACCGATAGAAACAACAACACAATTAGCAGAACTCATTAAGCAAGTTATCCCTGTAAAGCGAAATAAAAATAAAGCTAAGGAAATACATCCTGCTACAAAAACATTTCAGGCTTTACGCATTTTTATTAATCGCGAGCTTGATGATATTAAAGATGTATTACCGCAAGCAGTCGATGTGTTATGCCCACAAGGACGTCTTGCAGCAATCAGTTTTCATTCTTTGGAAGATCGTATTGTTAAACGTTTTATGCGAGATGAATCGACACCTAAAAATTATCCGCCTGAATTACCTATCATGCCGGAAGATGAAACTGTCAGGCTGAAACAGATTGGTAAAAAAATAAAAGCAGGCGAAGAAGAAGTCAATGCTAATCCACGAGCGCGTAGTGCGGTATTACGTGTGGCGGAGCGAAACTGATGAACAGCTTTCTTAATAGCTTTTTACTACTTAACAAAGGTATTCATTCATGAACTTCCTGCTGAAATATGGCCTATTCATTGCGATATTTTTATCAGCCATGCAGGTTGTTATAGCGCGTCATGAAACACGTCGTTTATTTGTTGAGTTGCAGCAATTGGAAAGAGTAAATGATGAACTCAATGAAGAGTGGGGTCGTTTACAACTAGAACAAAGTACCTGGGCGATTAATGATCGGGTTGAATCATTTGCCAGAACAAAACTGGATATGAAAATGCCGGAACGTAATTCAGTGGTGTTATTAGCGAAATGAAGATACGTACAGTACAAGCAGAATATCCGATACGCCGTTGGCTGGTGTTAAGTGTCTTTCTCTGTGGCATGGTGACGTTGGCATCACGCGCTGTCTATCTGCAATTATTAAATAATGACTTTTTAAAAGAACACGGTGATGCACGTTCGATCCGTGTTGTCGATATTCCTTCGCATCGTGGTGTCATTGTTGATCGCAACGGTGAACAATTGGCCATGAGCACACCGGTGGATTCAATCTGGGCGACCCCGAGAAAAGTTTTTGAAGATGT
>JBMZNW010000007.1:0-20002 GCA_049619915.1 Gammaproteobacteria bacterium | reverse complement strand
GCTTATTACTAAAACATTAATTAATGTTCATCGCTCCGGTAAAAAAGTATTAGTTTGCTTAGATGAAGTACAAGCAATGCCTGTGCAAACATTAGAGTCTTTAAGGTTATTAACAAATCTTGAAACTGAAAAACGAAAATTAATACAAGTTGTTTTATTTGGTCAACCTGAACTCGACATGCTTCTAACACAACCATCTGTGAGACAACTAAAACAACGGATTACTTTTTCCTATCGTCTTTTACCGCTTAATAAAGTAGCGATGTATTCTTATATTAGACATCGCTTGCAAATAGCAGGTCTCACTAATGACCAGCTCTTTACAAAACGAGCATGTGAAGCAATATATAAACAGAGTAACGGTATACCGAGATTAATAAATATTCTGTGTCATAAAGCATTAATATGTGCATATGGAGAAGGGAAAAATAAAATAACGCATAAACATATTAATATAGCAGCGCAAGACATTGAGCATGCAAAAATTAAATCTGAGAACTGGTTTAGCCAGATTATGCCAAAATTACCTCGATGGGGTTTTGGTTCTGTTGCAATTTTAGTAAGTGGTTTAATGATTCATAGCTTTATTGGACTATAATCATGAGTTTGATTAATAAAATGTTAAAGGATTTAGAAAAACGAGATGCTTTTCTTGAAGAAAATTCCGACCAAGTTCTTGATGGCTTATATTCCGCTTATGATATTGAGCTTAAAAATAAAAAAAGTTCGTATCATTTTCTTTTTTTCATAATCTGCTTAATTTTGCTTATTAGTTTATTGATAATAAATTTTTCTTTTATTGAAGAAAAATTTAGTCATATTACTTCTGAATATAGTGAAATAATAAAAAACAATAAAGAATTAATTAGCATCAAGTCGAAAGTTACAAAAGAAAATATTAATACTAATGTTTTAATAGAAAAACAAGAGTTAGAAAAAGAGGAAGTTGTTAAGAGCAACTCTGAAGTATTAGTAAAAAAAGAAACAAATAAGCCAATTCAATACAAAACGTTAAAATTAGATGAGGATATTTTTTTATCGGAAAAGAAACTATCAAATAAAAAGCTTAACAGGATTGAGTCGATTCAATTTGAAATTGATGACACAGGTATTAATTTAATAATGAAAATGCCAGAAGAGATCGATTATCTGGTATATGGATTAAATAATCCTGATAGAACTGTCATAGAAGTTAAAAATGCTAAGCTTGGTTTTAAAATAGAAGATCTTGCACCTGTCGAACCTATTGTTGCAATTCGATACTCTATTAATAGTGAGAACCGCTTCAAACTTGTTTTGGAATCAGAGAGTCCATTGCTGATAAAGAAAAGTGTTACTACTAAATCTGAAAATGATAATGATTTGATAGTGATGATGGAACATCAATGGCAAAAACAACAAAATACAAAGAAAAAAGAAGATGAATTAGTTGCTATAGTCGATCAACAAGTCGAACTTGAAAAAGATGTGGTATTCAAAGGTGACTTGATCAAGATACCTGTTAATAATGGTTCTGATGCCTATGCTGAAAAATTATTTCAGGAGGCTTTTGTTTCTTACAAAAAAGGAAATACATCTGAGAGCTTAAAGAAACTGAATATAGTGCTTAATCATGAACCAGGGCATACAAAAGCCCGTTCAACGTTAGCATTAGCTTTGTCAGATAAAGATCATTATGAATTAGCATACAGTGTGTTAAACGAAGGTTTAATTCAATATCCAGAAAATACAGAATGGCTAACAGTCTACGCACGCTTATTACTCAGTCAAGGTAAGTTTGTTGAAGCAAGTCAAAAGTTAGCAAAATTAAAACCAGAGTTAGCTTACAATACTGAATATTATGCACTACAAGCAGCCGTTTTACAGAAATTAGAGCAGCACAATCAAGCAGCGGTGATATACCGAGACTTATTACACGTTAATCCACTTAAAGCCGTTTGGTGGATGGGTTTAGGCATATCACTTGAGTCAATGAAACGTTACGACGATGCGCTTTATGCTTACCAAAAAGCATCAAGTAATCGAAAACTGGCGAATGACTCGCGTCAATTTATTATTCAAAGAATTACCCGAATAACAAATCTGTTAAAAGATGAATCCTCGTAAAAAAGTTCGATTGGGTGATCTGTTAATTGAGCATAATTTAATTTCACAGGCTCAGTTAGAACAGGCACTTGCAGAACAAAAAAGTAGCGGTCAAAAATTAGGCCGAGTTCTAATTACTAATGATTACGTTACTGAAGATCAGATCCTGGAAGCTTTATCACAACAATTGAAGATTCCTTTTGTTGATTTGCTGCATTACAAGTTTAATCCGGAAACGATTAAATTAATTCCTGAAATACAAGCGCGTCGATTTCGAGCCGTAGCACTGAGTAGTGATGATAAAGGTGTCATGGTTGGTATGTCAGATCCGACCAATATTTTTGCTTATGATGAATTATCTCGAATATTACAAAAGCCAATACGACTAGCAGTTGTTAGAGAAAGCGATCTATTAAAAACGATTGATACGGTTTATCGTAAAACAGATCAAATCAGTGGCTTTGCAGAACAGTTAAACGAGGAGTTATCAGAAGGTGATGTTGATTTAGGCGCTTTGCTGGCTGATGCTGATGTTGCCGATGCGCCTGTTGTTAAATTACTTTCCTCTTTATTTGAAGATGCGATTCAGATTAAAGCGTCTGATATTCATATTGAACCTGATGAAAAGGTGATCCGGATTCGCCAGCGCGTTGATGGTGTTTTACAAGAACATATTATGGATGAAATACGTATTGCGCCTGCGCTTGTATTGAGATTAAAGTTAATGGCGGGGCTTGATATTTCTGAAAAGCGTTTACCGCAAGATGGTCGTTTTAGTTTAAAGATAAAAGAACATAATATCGATGTGCGTTTATCGACAATGCCGGTTCAATATGGTGAATCAGTTGTAATGAGGTTGCTCAATCAGACTGGTGGAACGTTGAGTTTGGATACAATAGGTATGCCTAATGCACTACTGGACAGGTTTAAAACCCTGATACAAAGACCTCATGGCATGATTTTGGTAACAGGGCCAACGGGTAGTGGTAAGACCACAACATTATATGCTGCGTTACAGTCATTAAATGTCCCTGAAAAAAAGATTATCACTGTTGAAGATCCGGTCGAATATAAATTAGCACGAATTAATCAGGTACAAATAAATACCGATATCGATCTTGATTTTTCTACAGTGCTGCGTTCAGCATTAAGACAAGATCCGGATATTATGCTGATTGGTGAGATGCGTGATGAAGAAACAGCAGAAATAGCACTGCGTGCTGCGATGACTGGTCACCTTGTTTTATCAACCTTACACACCAATGATGCAGTCAGTACTGTTAACCGTTTATTAGATATGAATATCAAAAGCTATTTATTAGCTTCAGCGTTACACGCAATTTTAGCGCAACGTCTAGTCAGGAGAGTTTGTGAAAGTTGCTCTCAGATTGATGAAATAACAGAGCAGCAAAGAGCATGGTTGAATACCATTGTTGATGAAAAGAAGTTTAATGTCAGTTTTAAGAAAGGCATTGGTTGTGCGCATTGTAATTACACCGGTTATCAAGGTCGTATCGGTGTTTATGAGTTATTGGAGCTGGATAAAAACCTATCGCAATTATTGGGGCAAGGAGACACCGCTGAGTTTGTTAAGGAAGCTGCTTATTCAAAATATTACAGGCCACTGAATATGGTGGCACTTCAATATGCTGTTGAAGGAATTACGACGATGGATGAAGTGATAAGAATATCGGCTGATATTGATAGTATTGTTGATGAAGACATCGTACCGACAGAAGAGGAAATCGCGTAATGCCTGTATTTGCATATAAAGGCAGAAATACAAGCGGTGCACTAGTCAACGGACAAATAGATGCCGGTAGTGTTGATGCTGTTGCATCTCAATTATTTGATACCGGTATTACACCTATTGATATTACTGAACGTAAACTATCAGCTGGTAGCAGCATATCGCTATCTGATTATACAAATAGAAAAGCACCCAATCTGGATGATCTGATTTTATTCAGCAGACAAATGTTTACTTTGATGAAGGCAGGCGTGCCGATGATAAAGTCGATTAATGGCTTAATCCAATCAACAAGAAATTATAAGTTGGTAGAAGCTTTAAAAGATATGTTGGATAATCTTGAATCAGGTCGGGATTTATCCAATTCACTAGCAAGGCATGCTTCAATATTTTCACCTTTGTATATCAGTATGGTAAAAGTTGGAGAAGAAACAGGTCGGCTTGAAGAATCTTTTTATAGAATTTCAGAATACCTTGGTAGAGAGAAGGAAACACGGGAACGAATCAAAGCCGCTTTGCGATATCCTACTTTTGTCATTGTTGCAATTGCTATAGCTATAGCAGTCATTAATATTTGGGTCATACCCGCTTTTGCTGATTTATTTTCAAAAGCAGATGTGGAGTTACCTTGGCAAACTAAATTACTAATAGCGACATCTAATTTTTTTGTGCAGTTTTGGCCTTTACTGCTTGCTAGTATTATTGGTTCAATAGTAGCAGCTAGAATTTATGTGCAGACTGAAAATGGGCGTTATCAATGGGATCGGTATAAATTAAGAATTCCACTAGCTGGAGATATTATATTCAGGGCTACATTAGCTAGATTCGCACGTTCTTTTTCTATGGGGTTAAAATCCGGCGTACCATTAATTCAATCTATGGTTGTTGTTTCACGATCTGTAGGCAATGAATATATCAGTGAGAAAATATTAGGCATGCGATCAGGAATAGAGAGAGGCGAGTCATTGACCAGAACGGCCAGTTTAACGAAAATGTTTACGCCATTAGTGATTCAGATGCTATCAGTCGGTGAAGAAACAGGAAAGGTCGATGATATGATGGAAGAAGTCGCTGATTATTATGATCGTGAAGTGGATTATGATATCAAAAACTTAAGTGCGTCTATCGAACCTATTTTAATTATTGCTATTGGTATTATGGTATTGATATTGGCACTGGGCGTATTTTTACCCATGTGGGATTTGGCAAAAGTTGTTAATTAATGGAGCTGGCTCATCGTTGGTTAGATCGCAAGCTATCTTTACTCGAAGGTATATTTGCTTGGCTATTAATTGCAATAATAATTGGTTCATTTAGCCGTTATATGTTTGAAGTTTTTTCGAGGGCTGAACAAAGTATGATAAATAGCACAGTAATTAATATTAATAATGCTATTAATTACAACGCAGCTTTTGCTTTAATGAACAGTAATGATGAGTATATAAATCAATTATTAAAGATGAACCCGATCGAACTAATGAGCGAGAATATTGATATAACAAGCACGGAATATGATGTGGATAGAATTAATTATTATATCGTTATGAACTATGTATCTGCATCATTACCAAATTATGGTGGAATAGTTTTTGATGACAGTGAACCATTGCTAGAGCGAGGCCAATGGTATTTCGATCAGGATGATCTTATTTTATTTTATAAGCTTGAGAATAGTGAGTTTTTTAACAGTGATTTGGAAGGACCAGCTCGTATACGTTTTCAGATTAAACTAAACTATACCGATAAAGATGATGATAATTTTTTCGATCCATTGGTTGATGAATTTATTTCAGCTGGCTTACAAGCTATAGATAATTTTTCATGGTCCTATTAAATTAGAATTTAGGAAACATTCAAAATGTCGACAACAGAAACATACCTTTGGTTAACGAGCTCTCTATTTATATTAGGAGTATTGCTTGTTCCACTGGGGTTATCCTTTTTATTCTTACCTGAAAAAATGTCGCGTTTCGGTGAGCGACTCAATAACTGGATATCTACCGAACATTTTTTTGATTCATTAAATAAGCCACGTTATCAGGAAAAATTAGTTTATCGTTACCATTTTGTATTTGGCGCTTTCATTATCGTTGCTTCGATAATAAGTATTTATATGTTGTATTTTTATACAGATATTGAACCCCTCATGCAGAAGATTGCATTAATGGCAGAAACATCTTTCGGCAAATGGTTGTTAGAATCCCTGTACTATATTTTGTTAGCAGCAAATGCATTGGCATTTGTTATCGGTATGATTATTTTTATTCGGCCTAGTTTATTAAAAGCAATAGAAGAAAAAGCGAATTCTTGGGTTGAAACTGAAGAAAAATTAAAAGTGCTCGATAAAACTAAAGAGTTACCTGATACAGTTTTGCCAGGTAATCCGCGTATTTTTGGTACATTAATATTAATAGGTGCTATATATATTATCATTAATACGAAACATGTATTAATGTAAAAAATTAATTTATTTTTGTAAATTATTGTTTTTAAATAAAAATATATGTAATATATAAGTATCCAATGTTATTTACTATTTTTAAAGATTTCTGGGACCATTCAGAAATAGGTATCTATTAGGATGTAGATACGATTTGCTGTAAATAAGGACGTGTCTATTGGTTGCGACTAGTAGAAATTACAGTCAATAGATGAGGGCTGCGGCTCTTGAGCTTAGGAGTAAATGTTATGAAAAAACAAAGTTCAGGTTTTACCTTGATTGAATTGGTTGTTGTGATTGTTATTTTGGGTATTTTAGCTGCTTCGGCAGTACCTAGATTCACTAATATTACGCAGCAAGCTGAAGATGCTGTTGCAGATGGTATCGTTGCAGCTATCCTTTCTGCTGCTGTAATACAGTATGGTGTAAATCAGGGGTCATCAAGCTCATTAGTGACTATTCAAGGTCAAGTAGATACTGCAGAAGGTTATACTTTATCGCCTACGACTTGTACGGGTACTAATGATGTGATTACTGTTACTACAAATGATGGTGGTACTGGAAGTGGAACAATTCCTGACGGCTTATGTAATGGCTAATAAATATTAAATAGTTATGAATATAGGTTGTGTTAAGAGGGCTTTAGGGCCCTCTTTTTTTGTTTGTTTAGGAATAACTTTTTGTGTATTTGTTGCAGCTAGTCATGATTATTTAGGTTTATGGCTTGGAATATGTTGTCTGCTAATAACATGGGTAATAAGTCCAGATACAAATAAAAAACATTCTTTCCCAGCGTTAGCCTTCATCTCATTATTTTTATTAAAGTTACTAAACTTATTAACTTTAAACTCACATGGATTTCCTGTTGCTTATTTTATCGTTACATATGGATTATTGGGATTTATAGTATTTTCAGTTTTAAATAAAAACAATATTCTAAGTATTTTCCGAATTTTAATAGTTATATTTAGTTTACTTTCGATATGGTCATTAGCTCAATATATATTTTCAATTGGTGAATTAGTTCCGCATAGAGTGGCAAGCAGCGTTATCTTCGCTAATCCAAACTCGTACGCAGCATTAATTAACCTAATACTATTTCCTTTGGTTACTTTTTACGTAGTTAAAAAAAATAATAAAAAAAATCTTATATATTTTGTAATTTTGCTTCTCTTTTCAAGTTTAATTACAACACAAAGTCGAGGAGCTTGGGTGGCATTTATTGTAGGTTTATCATCCTTAGTCGCATTTTTAGTGGTTATTAAAAGTCAAGGTAAAACGGTTTTATTAAAAAGACTTATTCTAGGGTTCATAATAACGTTTGTTTTAGTAACAAGCAGTAAATTTTTCGCATTATCATTGCCTTCGTTAAATTCATCTATTGAAAATAATTCGATAGACATATTAGAAGATAATCTTAAATCGACAGTTGCTAATAAGAGCAAAGCTTCTTTAAAAAAGAGGAAAGAATTGGTATTGATCGCTTGGAAAAATATTAAAGAAAATATTTTTTTTGGTGTTGGATATTATAATACCATTTATTATTATTATAAGGATGTTACAGATAATGTGTATACAAAAACACATTATATTCATAACGACTATATGCAGATGTGGCTTGAGTTAGGTTTGCTAGGAATAGTATTTTCATTATCAATTGTAATAGCAAGTTATTGGCAAGGAATTCAATCATTTAATAATGCTACTGATGATGATCGGCTTTGGACTGTAGCAATATTAAGTGGCCTTACAACTATTTTTACACATGCTCTAGTAAGTTATCTTTTTTATGTGCCAGTATTGATATGCCTTGTTTCAGGTTATATTGCAATATTAAATAATATACTGGCTAAATATAATAATATATTTTTGATTAATATAGGTTTTAATAATGTTGTTACAAAGAAAGTTGTTTGTGTCAAAACATGGCAAAAACGTTTGATAATATCTCTTCTCATTCTGATTTATTTATTTTCATTTGTGTTTGCTCAAATAAGTTATAGAGCGGGAAAATCAATGCTGAGCGAAGGTAATGTCGAACATGCATCAACATTATTTAAATTAGCTAGGGATCTAAATCCTGCAGAAGTGGAAAATTATTTAGTTGAAGCAGCATTTTGGAAAAATAAAGCTTTTGACGAAAATAGTACTCAAGCCGCTACTCGCGCTGATGTGTTATATGAGCAATTGATGTTTCAAAATAAATATGATGCCGATAGCCGCCTGCATAGGGCAATATTGCATCGCGATGGGAATATGCTGCTGAATAACCCCGCCTCTAAGGAAATTATTCTTGCATGGTTCGAAGAAGCGTTGAAGTGGCGCCCACACCATAATATCTTACAATCGGAATATCTTCGTACTTTAAAGATGTATGGTAAAGGAGATGAGGCAAGAATACTCTTGACTACGTACTTAAAAAAATATCCTAACTCTAAGTCACTTACTAGCATCAATGAAGAAATAATGAACTAGAATTGTATAAAGTTTATTATCATGAATAGCTTAGAGTTATGAAATATTATTGTAATACTAATCAATATCGTGGGTTTACATTGATAGAAGTTATTGTTGTGATTATCCTTGTTGGAATACTCGCTGCTTATTCTATTCCTAAATTAGACCTTGATGCTTTTCGCGCACAAGGTTTTGAACAACAAGCGACGGCAGCCATTCGTTATGGTCAAAAACAGGCTATAGGAAGTGGCTGTAATATTAATGTCAATATTGTTTCAGTAACTGAATGTACAGTTACCTATGGAGCACAAACTGATGCAGGTTGTGTTGGTGCGGTAGGTGACTCATTAGTTAACCCTGGAACAGGATTAAATAATTTTTGTGATAGCAGTGAAGCGGATTCTAGTGCGATGCTTCCAGCAAGCGTTCAGTTTGATAGAATAGGCAGACCGAGTGGTAGTCTTAGTATAAATTTTGGTACAACGATAATAACAATCGAACCGGAAACAGGTTTTGTTTATGAATAAGCCCGTTAATCAAAGTGATGGTTTTACTTTGATAGAACTTGTTGTTGGTATTGTCATATTGTCTGTCGGAACCGCTGCTTTCTTAACGCTTATAACAAATACAGCAAAAAATAGTGTTGACCCACAAATTAGGGTGCAAGGAAATGCGATTGCTAGAGCGTACCTTGAAGAAATCATGCTGAGTTCTTTTTGTGATCCTGATTGGGATCATGATAGTAATGCTGCTACAGCGCTGGATTGTCCTGCACAATGTACTTCGTCTGCTTGCACATCATGTAATGCAGTTGGCTCAGGTTGGACAGTTGAAACCAGAGATACGTATGACGATGTTTGTGATTACGATTCTATAACGAATGCAACAGCGACAGATCGTAATGGATTTACCTTAGGTAATGTTAGCGACTATACCGTCACGGTCAGCGTAAATGATGTTGGTGTTTCTTTAAATACAAACACGACAAGCAATGCCGGTCAGGTTGTACGTGTCGATGTTGATGTCACACATACATCAGGTACATCAATGCAATTAAGTTCGTTTAAAACGAATTATTAAGGCCTGATAATGAAATTACACCAGGAAAAAGGGTTTACATTAATCGAAGTGATTATTGTTATATTACTTATCGGTATTTTATCTGGCGTCATATTTACTATTCTTATCGGTCCCATGCGCGCTTATGTCGATGTTGAAAAACGACTACGATTGGTTGATGTTGCTGATACGGCATTACAACGCATGACAAGAGAGATACGTTTAGCGTTACCAAATAGTATCCGAATTAATGCTGGGCCAACTATCGAGTTTTTACGTACATTAGACGGCGGACGTTACCGAGCAAGACCAGGTGGCGGGACACCCGTTTGTCCCGGGGGAAACCCTGCTGCACAAGACAGATTAAATTTTGCATTAACTACCGATTGTTTTGAAGTATTAGGTACTTTAATGAATTTCTCTGATGTTGTTACTGGTGGCTCATGCTTAAGTAGTACAGGCGATTGTTTGGTCATTTATAATACGGGGCAGTCTGGAGCTGATGCTTATAGTGATAACAATATGGCTGAGATTACAGATGTAACTGCAAATTATATTGAATTTTCAGGAGCGCCACCGTTTCCTAATCAATCACCGCGACAGCGCTTTTTTATTGTCGATACGCCAGTGAGTTTTGTTTGTAATACCGGTACTAATCAAATAACCCGTCATGATGATTATACGATTGGTGGTGTGGTGGGAGTGGGTAATTTACTCGTTAATCAGGTCAGTGCTTGTAACTTTAGTTATAACCCGGGTAGTGCCAGTCGAGCAGGATTGGTTTCCTTAAGTATCACTATTCAAGATTCTTCACTAGGTGGTGGAAGTGTTACCTTACTTCAACAAGCGCATGTTGATAACCAACCATGAAAATACTTAAAAAAGCACAAACAGGATTCAGTATCATAGTAGCTGTTGTGCTTATTGTTTTGTTTGCATTAATTGGTGGCTACATGGCGACAATAACAAGCGTCGGATCATTAAATACGACTGTCTCAGCTGGTGGAATGCAAGCCTGGTTTGCTGCCAGAAGTGGTATCGAATGGGCGGTTAGAGATTTACTTCATGGCAGTGGTGGTTGTGCCGGAACGACGATTACGCTTTCTGGTGGAAATACCGATGGTTTCACAGTTGTTATTACATGTGATATTTTGCCAACTCCTCCAGGTCCGCCAACGCAATATACTGAGTCTGGTATTGGTTCATATAATGTTTATAACTTAACATCGAGAGCAACACGCGGCACGCCTGGTCAGATTGCTTATGTTAGTCGACAACTAAATGTTTCAATTACAGATGCACCTTAAACTTACTTAAAATTATTTTGTCGCCACGCTTCGTAAAGAATAATACTTACTGAATTAGATAAATTTATACTGCGACTATTTTCAAGCATCGGGATTCTTAAAACTTTATCAGAACCAAATTGATCTAATATATTTTTTGGTAACCCGCGCGTTTCTGGTCCAAAAATAAAGCCGTCATTTATCTTAAACTCACAATCAGAATATGTTTTAGTGCCATCGGTCTCTATCGCATAGAGTGAAACGTTAGCTTGTTTATCGATATAATCCTGATAATTATCATAGTGATGAATGAAGGATTGATCGATATAATCCAAACCTGCACGACGCAGGCTTTTTTCATCCATTTCAAAACCGAGAGGATGGATTAAATGTAGCTTTGCTCCGGTGTTTGCACAAAGGCGTATAATGTTACCGGTATTTGGTGGAATTTCCGGTTCATATAAAACAATATTAAACATAGAACAATTTTATAATTTTTAGAGACAATATCCAGTATGGGAAATACATCATTAAGTGACGAAGATAAAAAAAAGCTGGAAGTTGATTTTTGTGGCTTAAAGCTGAATACACCTTTAGTTTTATTATCGGGTTGCGTCGGTTTTGGTGAGGAATATACACGCATTAATGGTTTTTCCAATACCGATGTGGGTGCGATATGTTTAAAAGGTACGACCTTGGAACCACGATTAGGCAACCCACCGCATCGTGTTACAGAAACCTATATGGGTATGATCAACGCCATTGGTTTACAAAACCCCGGCACGCAGGTGGTTGTCGATGAGTATTTGCCGAATTTGGATTTTACTGAGACACGATTTATTGCAAACCTTTCTGGCACGACTGTCGAAGAGTATCATGAAATAACGCGCATCTTTGATGATTCGCCAATTGATGCAATGGAAATTAATATTTCCTGTCCGAATGTGAAAGAAGGTGGCGTTGCATTTGGTAATGATCCGGATATGTCTGCCCGTGTTGTTGAAGCCTGTCGTAAGGCGACGAAGAAACCATTAATTACTAAGCTTTCTCCGAATCAAACAGATATTGCAGAGAACGCACGGCGTTGTATCGAAGCCGGTACGGATGGTTTCGCAGTGATCAATACCTTAATGGGTATGGCGATTGATATTGAGTCACGTCAGCCTGTTATTGGAAACAATCAAGGAGGTTTATCAGGTCCAGCAATTAAACCGATTGCTTTATTAAAAGTACATCAGGTTCATCAGGCTGCAAAACAACACAATGTGCCAATCATTGGGCAGGGTGGTGTGACTTCAGTTGAAGATGCGATTGAATTTATTATTGCTGGTGCATCAGCAGTGGGTGTAGGAACAGCGTTATTCTATAAACCATTAGTCTGTCCTAAATTAAACAAAGGTATTGTCGATTATCTGGATAAACATAGTTTAAACAATGTTTCCGAACTTGTCGGTACGCTGGAGTTATTTTAAATAATTCCAGTAGTTGATATATGTAGAGTAATGTTTATTATTTTAACTATACTTTGACTAATAGTTCTATTGAATTAGAGTTTACTTAATGCACTCAAAACTATCAGACACTCACCCGGAAATAGAGAAGATTCAACTATCGCTCATTCGAGAAGCAAATATAGCGAAGCGAATAAGCCTAGTAAGATCGCTGTCGCAAACCACAATTCAATTATCACGAAGAGCTATTGCTCGCGCTAACCCTGAATTAAGTGATAAAGAAGTCGATATCGCTTTTGTCGCCAGTCACTATGGTTCAGATTTGGCTGACCGATTAAAAACCTATATAAGTAAATAATAATTTGAATAATCCAGACATATTGTCTGCCATCCAGCCTCTAATTCAGTTTTTTGAAGAACTTGGAGTCAAATATTATATTGGCGGTTCCGTTGCCAGTTCTGCTTATGGTATTGCCAGGGCGACACTGGATGTCGATATAGTCTCTAATCTGACTGAAGAACAAGTCCCCGAGTTGGTAAGAGTATTAAGCGCTAAGTATTATATTGATGAAACTATGGTGAGAGATGCTATTTCAACACGCTCTTCATTCAATATTATTCATCTTGAAACAATGCTGAAGGTTGATATTTTTATCCTTAAAAAAGAGCCGTTTCATGACAAAGCATTTGAAAGAAGAAGGAAAGATACATTAGATGAAGATACATCGGCAATACAGTTTTACCTCGCTTCTCCAGAAGATGTTTTGTTGAATAAACTGGATTGGTATCGCATGGGTGGGTGCGATTCTGAGCGTCAGTGGAACGATATACAGGGTATATTGAAAATACAGAGTAATTTACTGGATATGAAATACTTGTTTCATTGGTCTGAAGAACTCGATGTGTTTGATTTATTAAACCAAGCTTTAAGCGAAGCGGGTATTAACGCTTAGTTATCTTTTCAATCGCTTTAGAAACACCTGCATTTCTTTAACTGCCTGTTTATCTCCGTTAGCTTCTGCTACTTCAATTCCTTTTTCATAAGCATTAATCGCATCTTCCGTCTGATTATTTTCGGCCAATGCTTTTGCATAAAGTTTCCAGGCTGCCGAGTAACTTTCGTTTAATTCTATTGCTTTTTGTAAATGGGTAATGGCTTCTTCAAAGTTAGCTTCTTTTAAATATTCATTACCAAGGCTATATCTTAATAGGGCATTGTCATTACCCTTTTCGAGTAACGCTTTAAAAGTATTAATATTGCTCATAATGTTTTTTAATCATTCAAGGTTTTTCTGCAACTAACATAGCCTGATTTCGAAAACCCAGCTTGATGTTCCCGGTTATTCCTTCTTCTCTGTAAAAAAGAATTTGCCAGTCATGAAAACAGTTTAACAATTCATTCTTGTCTAATAAGAAGTCTGGATTGCTCGGTCCAGATTGATTCACTTTTTCTTTAGTAAACGTTTGGTAAAAGATTAGTCCCTTTGGTTTTATAGCATTTTTAATGTGAGGTATCAGATTCCTGTCAAGGAAGCGACTAATGACTATCACATCAAAACTATTTACGACCGGCGGGTGAGGAGTGACATCTCTTTCCTTTGTAATAATGTGCAGATTATATTTTTTTGAATAGTTAGTGAGCTGCTCCAGAGCCGATGCAGAGATATCCCATGCCGAAGTAGTTAAACCATGCTCGGCCAAACAGATTGCATTTGCACCAAGCCCACAAGCCAAATCCAATGCACTGCCTGATTCAGGTAATAGATGTTGGTTATTACGTAACACTTCTACTGCTGATGGATATTTGTCTTCCGTATCAGTAACACTGGATTGATAACGCTTTTCCCATTTATCTTTAATTGAATTGCTCAAAACAGTAAAAGAATTAACGTCGCCAGAAAGTCGGCGTGAATAAAACCAGTAAGGTAAAAATTTCCAGTCGCCCTAATAGCATAGCAAGGCAAAGTATCCATTTTGATACATCATTTATGCTTGCATAATTCTGACTGACTTTACCAAGGCCGGGCCCAAGGTTGTTAATTGATGCCGCTAATGCAGAAAATGCTGTGGTTTGATCTAGGCCAGTCGCCATTAATGCCAATAACAAAACAATAAACACAGCAATATAGACTGCGAAAAATCCCCATACAGCTTCAATAACGCGTTCAGGTATCGGTTTATTGCCTATCTTAATAATGAAAATTGCATTGGGGTGTATTAAACGTTTTATTTCCCGCATACCTTGTTTAAAAATTAATAGAATGCGTATGACTTTTATGCCGCCACCGGTAGAGCCAGCACAAGCACCAATAAAACTTGAAAATAATAAGAGTAAGGGAACAAAACCGGGCCAGCTTTGGTATTCAGTTGTTGTAAAACCTGTTGTTGTTGCAATAGAAACAGTTTGAAAAAGACTATGCTCTACAGCCTGAAAAACAGTGTCATAGTCATCAATAATCAGGTGATAGATAACACAAATGGAGCAGACTAATAAGAGTACAGTTAAATAAGCTCTGAGTTCTGCATCGTACCAATAAGGTTTGATACTGGCATGACGCCAGGCCATGAAGTGCAAACTAAAATTTATGCCGGCTAATAACATGAAAAAGACAGCAACAGCTTCTATCAATGGGCTGTTAAAATATCCTATGCTCGCATCATGCGTAGAAAAGCCACCAATAGAGACGGTAGAAAAACTATGCGTTATCGCATCAAACAAATTCATTCCCGCCAATTTGTATGCGACGGCACAGGCAATAGTCATACCTAAATACACATACCAAAGTGCTTTGGCTGTTTCTGTAATACGAGGTGTAAGTTTTGTATCTTTTACTGGGCCAGGCGTTTCAGCGCGATAGAGCTGCATACCACCAATACCCAGCATCGGTAATATTGCTACGGCCAATACAATGATACCCATGCCGCCTAACCATTGAAGTTCTTGTCGATAAAAAAGAATAGACTTTGGCAAATAATCTATGCCGACAATAATTGTTGCGCCTGTCGTGGTAAGTCCTGATATAGATTCAAACACAGCATCGGTGATGGACAAATCTGGCGTGTCAGAAAGTATTAATGGAACACTGCCTGTAATGCCGAGACCAACCCAGAAAAGAACGACAACAACAAAGCCGTCACGCAAACGCAGATCATCTTTTATATTTCTTACTGGAAACCATAATAGCAAGCCGATAGAGAGAATAAGCGCAAATGCTGATAAAAAAGGCACTGTTGTACCATCTGAACTGAACAATGAAATGATCAGCGGCGGGAACATGGTTAGGCTAAATAAGGAAAGCAGTATTCCCAGAATTCTTTGAATGACGAAAAGTTGCATTATTTATTCTATAAAAAAGTGATGCCAACCTGGAATAAAGCTTCAACTTCAGCAACATGTTTTTTATCTGAAACAATTAAGATCACATGATCTTCTGCTTCAATAACCGTTCTTTTATTTGCCATTAATACTTCTTCATTTCGAATGATGGCGCCGATGGTTGTACCTGGCGGTAAACCAATATCTTTAATTGCTCTACCCACTACTTTTGAAGATGAACTGTTGCCATGAGCAATCGCTTCTATTGCCTCGGCTGAGCCTCTGCGTAAAGAATGAACAACGACGACATCTCCTTTACGAACATGCGCGAGTAAACTACCAATGGTTGCTTGCTGTGGCGAAATAGCAATATCAATAGTATTACTTTGTACGAGGTCAGCATAAGCAGCGCGGTTAATCAAAGCCATGACTTTTCTGGCGCCAAGCCGCTTAGCAAGCATTGAAGATATGATGTTGGCTTCATCTGCATTAGTAACTGCACAGAAGGCGTCAGTTTTGTCGATATCTTCTTCATGAAATAGGTCTTCATCTGCTGCATCGCCGTTTAAGACGATTGATTTTTTTAATACCTCGGAAGCGTAGCGTGCCTGTACCGGATCAAACTCAATCAGTTTTACTTTATAGCTATCTTCTAATGATTGCGCTAAACGCAAACCAATATTTCCGCCGCCAGCGATCATAATACTTTTATAAGGCTTTTCATTATTTCGAATAACTTGTAAAAGTTGGCGAATGGATTTTTGTGAGCTTATAAAAAAGATTTCATCATCCGTCTCTATAACGGTTTTACCATTTGGGATAATGGCTTCACCGTTTCTAAAAATGATAAATATCTTATATTTAATATCTTTTAAAACATCTTCTCGTAACTGACTTAAAGAGTGGCCTACCAGCACGCCATCATGAGCTGCTCTTAAAGCAACCATTTGCGCTTTGCCATCAGCAAAGTCAACAACCTGTAAAGAGCCTGGGTATGCTATTAAACGCTTAATATAATCCGTTACAAGTTGTTCTGGGCTAATTAATACATCGATAGGCAACGCTTCCTGCGCAAATAAAGGAGTATTTTTTAAATATTCTATTTCACGTATTCGCGCTATTTTTGTAGGTGTATGGAACAAGGTATAAGCAACCTGACATGCAATCATATTAACTTCATCACTGTTAGTAACAGCTAAAATCATATCTGCGTCTTTAGCACCGGCCTTTGCCAAAACAGAAGGATGTGAAGCGACACCAGTAATTGTCCTTAAGTCATAACGTTCGCTGATTAATTGAAGTGTTGCCGGGTTATTATCAACCAGGGTGATATCATTGTCTTCGCTTACCAGGTTTGCTGCGACCGAGCCGCCAACCTGACCTGCGCCCAAAATAATAATTTTCATTTCAAATCAATTCCAAGCGTTTTAAGTTTTCGATATAGATGAGTTCGTTCTACGCCAACCGTATTTGCTACTTTACTGACACTGCCTTTTGCTTTTTTTAACTGATATTCGAGATAAGCCTTTTCAAAGTTTTCTCTGGCATCGCGTAATGGTAAATCAAAATTAAATCCTTCAACGCTATTTGTATTTGATTTAGCTTGTATATTGCCAAGACATGATTCGACTTCATCAATATTAATTTGCTCATCAGAGCCGAGGATTAATAGGCGTTGAACAATATTTTTTAGTTCTCTTATATTTCCCGGCCAGTCATACGTTCTCAAGCGGTTTTGTGCAGCGACATTAAACTTTCGATAAGGCAAACCTTCTGTCTCAATAAAATAATCAACATAATATTCAAGTAGCGCCGGTATATCTTCATAATGATCGCGAATAGGCGGAATAGAAATAGGTAAAATATTTAATAAATAATAAAGATCATCGCGAAAACGATTTTCTTGAATAAGTGACTCAATATCATAATGTGTTGCCGCAACAATACGCATATTTAAATCAATTTGTTCTGAACTACCTATGTGACTGTACTTTTTTGTTTCCAGTACATTATGTAAATGTGATTGTAAGCTTTGATTGAGTTCGGCAATATCTTTAATAAAAAGCACACCGCCTTTTGCTTTATCAAAGTAGCCTTCCTGCACTTGATTATTGGTTTCAAGTCCAAACAGCTCTACATCAGCATGTTCTTTCGCTAAAGCAGAAATACTTACGGTAATAAATGGTCCATCATTGCGTGGACTTAAGGAATGCAGATAGCGGGCGAACAGTTCTTTATCTGTTCCAGACTCTCCATGAATTAATACCGGTGTATCATGTTGTGCTATGCGTGCTATTTGCGTTCTCAAGTTTTGCATAACCTTGCTTTTACCTATTGGTTCAAGTTTGGTCGATGTAACTTGACGTAATTGCAGGTTTTCTTTTTGCAGTGATGATGTTTCAAACGCATGTTTAATAGTCAGCAGCAATTTTGATATAGAAAGTGGTTTTTCTATAAAATCATAAGCACCCAATCGTGTTGCTTCTACTGCTGTTTCAACATTGCCATGTCCCGACATCATGATAATTGGCGCTGAGATATTGTCTTTTTCTTTCCATTCTTTTAGCAAAGTAATGCCATCAATATCCGGCATCCATATATCAAGAAGAATTAGATCGGGCTGAGAAGAGTCGAGTTCTTGTCGCGCATTCGTCGCATTTTCAGCAACCTTAACACTGAAACCTTCGTCTTCGAGAATTTCCTGAACCAGACTTCGGATATCCGGCTCATCATCCACTACGAGTATTTGTCGTTTATTCATAAACTATGCTTGTTTTTGAATTCGATCTATTGAAATAGTTACTGGTAATCTTACCACAGCACAAGCTCCTTTTTGTCCTTCGTTATTTTCAAGCCAGACATTACCCATATGTTCATCAATAATTTTTTTCACTATCGCCAGTCCTAATCCGGTTCCTTTTTTCTTAGTAGTGATATAAGGCTCAAAAAGATTGTTAATTATTGATGCATCAATTCCTGTACCACTATCGAATACTCTGACTTCGAGCATATTATCTGCTTCAATCATTTTAGCGCTAATTTTAAGATTGTGCTCCTTACTCTCAGAGTTTGCATCAATCGCATTTGCTAAAAGGTTATTAAAAACCTGTCTTAATTTTTTTTCATCGCCGGTTACTGCTGGCAAATTAGCATCAATATCAATGTCAATTTTATTGTTTCCATCCATACTCGCAAATAAATCCACACCTTCCTGAATTAAAGTTTCAATTTTGATTTGTTCGGGATTATATTCAGGCGACCGAGCATAGTCTGAAAAACTGTTTACCATGTCTTTCATTGTCTCGACTTGCTGGATAATCGTATTTGTCATCCTGTCCAACATATCGGCATCGTCTGCGTCCATTTTAGCAAGGTATTTATGCCGTAGACGTTCGGCCGCAAGTTGAATTGGTGTTAATGGATTTTTAATTTCATGTGCAAGCCGACGGGCCATTTCACTCCACGCTGCATCACGTTGCCCCTGTATTAATGCCGTAATCTCGTCGAAAACAATAACATAACCACTAATAGTGTTATCAGTCTCTATTAATGCTGCACCATTAATAATTAAAATCTGATTACCTTTTTTATCTGTTAGTGTGATTTGCTCTCGCCAGTCATTTTGTCGTTCTTCAATATTCATAGAAATGCATTCGAAGAAGTTATTCAGTCGAGGAAAGTTTTGATTTAGAGCAGAAATACTTTTGTTTTCAACAATACTTGAGTCTATTTCTAATATTTCTTCGGCACTGACATTTAGTTTTTCTAGCTTATTGTCTTTATCAAATACTAAAACGCCAGATGATAATCTTGATAATACTGTTTCGAGATAAGTGCGTTGAGACTCAGCTTCAAGCTGGCTTTGACTTGCCGTGTCTCTTGCCTGAGAAATTTTATCTGTCATCTCATTAAAAGACGCGACCAGAAAACCGAGTTCGTCATTACCCGGAACCGGTAGACGTGTATTGTAATTACCTTCGGCAATGGCTTTTGTTCCTTCTGCCAGATCTTTAACAGGCGCAGAAAGTTTTTTAGCAGAATAAAATGCAGCCCAGACAGCACTGAAAATACTGAATAATAAAACCAGTGTTAAGATAATAATAAAACTGATTTTTAATTGTTCCCGAAGATAGGAGAGTTCTTGGTATTCAATATAAG